>JBIKYZ010000003.1:0-65729 GCA_044354985.1 Pseudanabaena sp.
TCATGTAAATTTTCCTCTCTCAGACTGTTAAGACAAAGTAGATTAAACGATTAGGCTAGTTCTCTCATAGTGCTGAATCTATGAATGAGATAAGTACTGCTTTAATAAGAGAACCTAAGCCACGATGACGTAATTATAGATTTACGTTTGTGTCGCTCTAGAATCTTTGTAACAATTGTTTAGAATATCTCTGCTTTGCCCAATCCTTTGCGCTGCAATAAATTGAGATGCACAGTTTTGCTTTGCAAAGTAAATAGTCTTTGTGTTTTTCTTAACAAAACTTTATCAAATGCTCAAATTTTATTTATAGCTGTAGTCACGCTTAATAAATTACCCCAACACGTAAGGTTGCGCCCCTGCGGGGCGCAACCTTACGTGTTGGGGTAATTTATTTGGGGTTTTATGTCCTAAGAAAACCTTTTATTTCTATATGAGGGACTTACACAAAATAATCGATCCCAAAAATATAGCGACGGGCTCCGCCCGTCGCTATATTTTTGGGTTTTATATGAAGCATTTTTTCCTTGGGAGTTCCATAAGAGTAAATGGTTTGCAAAGCAAACCATTTACTCTTAGATCTTGTTAATTAAACTAAAAGTTACAAAAGTCGCAAAGCAGTTGAGGCTAAGATAGGCTTGCAAAGGTAGCCAGTAATGACTGGCGCTATGGAGGATATTATGCCTAGTGATTTGCCCAAAAGTTTTCTCGATCAGTTACGTGAAATGACAGTTGTGGTTGCCGATACAGGGGATATTCATGCAATTGAGATGGTAAAACCTCAAGATGCAACCACAAATCCTTCTTTGATCACGGCAGCTGCCCAAATGCCACAGTATCAAGAAATTGTCGATGAAACTCTCCTTGAAGCCAGAACTGAACTTGGCAAAGATGCTAAGCCTGCTCAAGTGGTTTCTCTAGCTTTTGATCGCTTGGCGATCGCCTTTGGCATGAGAATTTTACAAACTATCCCAGGGCGAGTTTCGACTGAAGTGGATGCTCGGTTGTCCTATGACACGATCGCAACTCTAGAAAAAGCGCATTATTTGATTTCACAATATGAAGCCCATGGCATTTCTCGCGATCGTATTTTGATCAAGATTGCTTCAACTTGGGAAGGGATCAAAGCGGCGGAATCACTTGAGAAAGAAGGAATTCATTGCAATTTGACCTTGTTGTTTGGATTGCATCAAGCAATCGCCTGTGCCGAAGCGGGCGTGAAATTAATTTCGCCCTTCGTGGGACGGATTCTCGATTGGTACAAAAAAGATACAGGTCGCGATAGCTATCCACCTGTTGAAGACCCAGGCGTATTGTCAGTCGCAAAAATTTATAACTACTATAAAAAGTTTGGGTATAAAACTGAAATTATGGGCGCGAGTTTTCGCAACATGGGCGAGATCGTGGAACTTGCCGGCTGCGATTTGTTGACGATTTCTCCTGCGTTGCTGGATGAGTTGCATCACACCCAAGGTGAACTGGTACGCAAACTTGATCCCGCGATCGCATCTCAATCAGATATATCTGAGATTCCGATGGATAAGGCTACTTTTGATGCAATGCACGCAAGCGATCGTATGGCTTCCGAGAAACTTGACGAAGGTATCAAGGGTTTCTCCAAAGCACTCGTCACCTTAGAGGATTTGCTAACTGAGAGGCTAGCTAAACTCGAAGAGCCAGTACTTGCGACAGTTTAAGTTTTTGGATTCTCAAAAATGGCAACGCCATTTTTGAGAATCCAAAAACCTTTCTGGGTTTAATTTTTAATTATCGAAAGTATAGCCATACTTTCGATAATCGTTTTAACTACGATGCACCTAAAAAATAGGTAGGGTGGGCATTGCCCACCCTACTTTGCTTATTGCTATACTTGCAAATATGTCGCCACAATTGCCAATAGCTCCAATATATCCAAGCAAAAGTAGAGTTTATCAAGCGCTAATTGAGCAGTTTGATTTATTGCTCCGCGCCAAATATCCACTTATATATGTAGTTACAGCCGAAGAAGAACCTGTCGAAGATATTTTGACAGAGGTAGCTCTACAATCTAGCCCTAGCCGCAGGATCTTGTTTTGGGATATAGCAAGAGGCTGGAGTGACAATAACGCCGATAAAGGATCGGTGATGGCAGCATTGACGAGGATAGCTCAACGGGATAAGGCAACGAAGGATGGTGATAACGTTTTGTATGTATTACGGGATTTGCATCCAATCCTGAAATATCCCCATCATGATCGCCATATTTCGATTATTCGTGAGCTAAAAAATTTGGCAAGAGATCTCAAACTCGATCGCCGTACGATTGCTCTAACCAGTCATGTACTAGAGATTCCACCTGAATTAACCGAAGAAATTACAGCGATCGATTTTCCTTTGCCTGCGATCACGGAAATCGAATATTTAATTAAACAAAAGATTTCGTCTAGTAAGCTCAACTTGTCAAACTTAGCTTGGGAGCAATTGGTCAAAGCTTGTCAGGGTTTAAGTCGTACCCGCATTCAACGAGTTTTAGCTAAGGCGATCGCTGAAAAAGAGCAAGTAAATGATTCAGATATAGATGCGGTACTAGCTGAAAAGCAGCAAGCACTCAGGCAGACAGGAATTTTGGAGTTTTTTACAGGTAATGAATCGCTAAAAAATGTTGGGGGCTTGGATAATCTTAAGCAATGGGTGCGGATTCGGCGAGATGCCTTCACGGAAGAGGCAAAGCGCTATGGCATTCCCACGCCCAAAGGTGTTTTATTAGTCGGTATTCAAGGCACTGGCAAGTCTTTATCCGCAAAAACGATCGCGAACGAATGGCGTTTACCATTACTGCGTCTTGATATTGGGCGACTATTTGGGAGTTTTGTGGGGGAGAGCGAGAGTAGGATGCGGCAGATGATTCAACTTGCTGAAGCAACTGCGCCTTGTGTATTGTGGATCGACGAGATCGATAAAGCTTTTGGTAATGCCAATATGTCTACCGATGGTGACTCTGGGGCAAGTCGACGCGTATTTGGCACATTAATCACATGGATGCAAGAAAAAACAGCCCCCGTTTTTATTGTTGCCACAGCTAATAATGTGAGGATTTTGCCAGCCGAGCTTTTACGAAAAGGTAGATTTGACGAGATCTTCTTTTTGAATTTGCCCACTGAGTCTGAACGTCAAGAAATTTTCAAGGTGCATTTACAAAAATTGCGCCCCAGCCGATTGCGTGAATTTGATCTATTTTTATTAGCTCGACACACCAAAAATTTTAGCGGCGCTGAAATAGAGCAAGTCATCATTGATGGTATCCATCGAGCCTTTGGACGAGGTAGCAGTGGCAATCGCGAAGACTTCACTACAGAAGATATCATTAGTGCGATCGAGGAGACTGTCCCACTAGCTGCGATCGCCTCACAACAGATCGAATCTCTCAAACAATGGGCTGCTGAGTCTGGTGCTAGGACTGCATCAAATGATGAACAATTACTTCAAGAATTACGAAAGTTTGCAATTAACCTAGAATAGAGAAAATGGCAGACGCGCTCTATTCTCAAATTTTATGTCTCACTTCACCACGATCGCCATTGAAATCAAAAATGGTGACTTGCTAGAACAAGCGCTCCAATCGCTGGGCTATCCTGTCAAGCTAAACACTTTAGTGCGCGGATACCTTGGTGACACTACTACAGCCAATTATGTAATCCCTATGCCTAATGCCTATGACATTGGCTTTCGGAAAGCAGGTGATCGCTACGAACTCATTGCAGACATGTGGGGAGTAGCAATGAATGTCGAGGAATTTCTGGGAGAACTAAATCAGCAATATGCAGCTAGAACTGTTCTAGAGAGTGCGACTCAACAGGGATTTGCGATTGAGCAGCAAGAAATATTAGAAGACGGTACTGTGAGAATTGTAATTGGGCGATGGGCTTAATCGCAAAAAAACGTGCGAAGCAAGCTTTTTTGTGGTTTTTAGTCGGAATTGCGGAATAGGGTTAAAACTGGTACACAGGCTCCAACGCATGAGGCGATCGCCCCAATTCCTGAAAAGATATGAGGAGCTTGAACATACTTAACTATTTCGTCTGTAGCGAGAGGCAATGTTGCGAGCAGCACACACGACACACCTAAGCGAACTGCTAGTTGATGAATCATGTTTAATACTTGAATTCTATATTTTTTAATCTATTGATATCTCACACTAGGTTGACTAAAGGGGATCGTCATCTATAAATAGAGTGATATATGAATATTGAAACATCGGATGAATGTCAATTTATATGAAGAGAGAGCGCGATCTCATGCTCCTTTCCCTGTGAATGATTAGTGGGAAGGGAGTAGTTTTTAAACTCAATATTTTTTGTCTGTAATTTAAGGGCTTTAATATGGGAACCCTTAGAGTGAGGGCAAAGTCAATAATCATGTGTATTTATTCACAAGTTTCGTAACTAATTTTATGAATTCAACTTTTTTAGTCTGTTGTAGCCTTTTCGCGTTTGGGGGAACAATTGCGATCGCACCTAATCTCGATGCGACATCTTTAGCCAAGCTGCAAAACCAGATTTCACCAATACGGCCTACTAATATAAGTCAAAGTACTAATCGGGTCAGTTTTGAAACTGAGTTACTCAAGCTAACTAACTTAGAGCGCCAAAAAGTAGGCTTATCTCCCCTTAAGCTTTCGTCACAATTGACAAAAGCTGCTCAGTCTCATGCGAGAGATATGGCAAGAAATAACTACTTTAGTCATACGGGGCTGAACGGTTCTAGTATGGCAGATCGAGCTAAGGGGACTGGTTATAAATATTTTGCTTTAGGTGAAAATATTGCTGCTGGGAAATCAACGCCTGAAGGGACAATTCGGCAATGGATGAATAGTTCTGGGCATCGCGCTAATATTCTTAATAGTAGATTTACTGAGATTGGCTTTGGATATGAGAATGCACCAAACTCTCGCTATCGACACTATTGGGTACAGGTGTTTGGTACACTTCAACGCTAGGCTATAGCTATAGAATAAAAAAGCTCGCTTCGCGAGCTTTTTTATTCTCAAAAACCTATGAGCGATCGCCAATATATTCTTTTCAATAAACCCTATGGGGTTCTCTGTCAGTTTACTGATGATAGCGCATCGCCACGCCCCACTCTAAAAGAATATATAGACATCCCTGAAGTATATTCAGTCGGTCGATTGGATTTTGATAGCGAAGGGCTATTACTGCTCACTAATGATGGTCAGTTAAAACACCGCTTAATCGATCCCCAGTTTGAGCATTTACGAACTTATTGGGTACAGGTAGAAAGAATTCCCACGGAAGAATCTTTGCAAATGTTACGAGATGGAGTCTTGCTCCAAGGATATCGAACTAAGCCTGCGATCGCGAAGTTATTAGATACTGAGCCGAATTTACCAGAGCGCCAGCCGCCCATTCGCTTTCGGGCTAGTATCCCCACAGCTTGGCTAGAACTGAAATTAACAGAAGGCAAAAATCGTCAAGTTAGAAAAATGACAGCAGCAGTTGGATTTCCCACTTTGCGATTAGTGCGCGTAGCAATCGCCCATTTAAGCTTGGCAGATCTGCAAGTTGGAAAATGGCGAAATTTGACTCAAACAGAACTACAAGAACTCCGCCTGAAAGTAATCCCCCGCCGACTGAGATAGAACATCTATAAGTTTTGCTGTTATATCTTTATGATTATTCCACGCAAGTTCTTGATAACCAACGATAGGAACTTCTGCTTGAAATAGCTCTGTTAGTAACTTGTAGTTTGGATTGATCGAGATTGATCCATGCTGCAATACTGAATTATGACGATAAACCTGAGCGCTACCAATGAGTTTGCGTCCATCAGCAATTACTAAGTCCGCATTGGTTGCCGTAGAGAAGCAGCTAGGGTTATGAATATAGCCCCGCCCTGCTTTTCCGTAGCTTAGTTTAACCCCCAACTCGGCAAAACCTTGAATTAGAAATCCGCTGATGTATTCATAAATCTCACGATGCGATCGCTTTCTGCCAAAGGTATTATCTTCAAACTCCCCAACTTGATCACCACCAATATCAGCGCTGGTGATCAATGCATAAGTAAGATCTCCTTGATGTAGTACAGCACGCCCCCCACTTGGACGACGAATGATGTCGAGATTATGTTTTTGAGCGATCTCATTCCAGCGAATAGGATATTGCTTTTGATTAAAACCTAAGGAAATCGCAGATGGACTCCAGCGATAAAATCTTAAAATCGATGGCGATTGAGGATCTTGGCTATGGCGATCAAGCAAAGAATTGTCAAGAGCCATTTGTAGCTTTCCCGATATTTCAGAATAAGGAAGAAGCTCCCATAGTTTGTTCATGAATTTATAAAAATGACAAGAAAGCACGCAAACGGTGCTTTCTTGATAAGACACAGTTCTAAACGCCGAAATTTTCTTTTAATACTTCATCATTTTCATCGGCGATTGCTGCCACAATCGTGATGATCCGCGAGATTTCCGCAGGTGAAAGATCCTCAACAGAGCGTGAGCACAATACCAAAACTTGATCATTCTGGATCGCATACCGAGCTTCAAATGTATCAGCGGCATTTTTTTCTAAAAGCCAACGTGTCATTTTTGCTTCGTCTTTAAATGGTGCGGCAAGTACTGTCGAAAAGACAGTGAAGGTATCATTAGGCTCAGTTCCAGTAATGTTGACAACTACTTCTACAGTGCCATATTGAAATTTCCACGTATCCTCGGTCTGGTTTTCAAGAGCCGAATTTTCAGCATCCATACTGGCGATGACAGTTTGGATCGTTTGCACAATGTGATTAGTTGGTGGTGCAAAACTAGATTCTGCTTCTACAGGAGTTATTGGCGATTCTGTTGTGAAGGTCATAGTTAAATATCTAGTTACTATCTGCCAATAGTGTATAGCAAACGTCAATGTTTTTCATAAAACACCCAATTGGGTGTTTTATGAAAGCGCTTTGCGAATTAAATAATTTGTTAAAACTAGTTGGGCGGGCTTTGCCCGCCCAACTAGTTTTAGATGCCTTAGTAACGAAAATCGTAGAAACTTAATCTGCCATAACCAAGGAATTGTGAATTTGGGCGATCGCCTTGGGGAAATGCGGTCACCCCAAACAAATAAACGCCATCGTAGTGAGGATTGCGGACTGGGCGAAGTCCCACTACTAGCTTAGTGTTAAGCTCATTGCTCGCAGGTATTGGGGGATTAAAAGTAATTGTGATTTTTGGGCGATTGCTATCTTGGCTTGGCAACAACTCAGTTTTACTAGAGATGGCAACTCGATCTCCTGATGGAGATTGCAAATAAGCAATTGTTTGATTGCTATAAAAATCAACCTTGTCAAAACCTTCTGTCTGAGAAATTTCTAACTTTTCTAGAGGCTCACCCATATTTTGCGGTAAAGCGATCGCAAAGTAGTATGTCGCATTCCAAGAATAGATGCGATTTATAGTCGTCTCGGCTCCCAAAAGCAGTTGCCACTGCACAAAATAGGTTTTGCCATCGCGTAACTGTACTGCTTCTGCTGAAGAAGTGAGGAAATTGCTGGAACTAAAATTTTGATTGCTAACTGCAAAAATTGGTAGCAATGCGATCGCAGTCATAACTTTTTTACGCATTTTTTTCACCATAAAGACGTATTGTTTTGCTAGCATTGTAGGAATAGCTACTTTTTTCGCCGCGATAGGCTTACCGAAAGCCTTACGATCGCATTAAATGCTATCTCATTAAGATAGAGGTATCTACTGTGGTTTCTTCCCCTCCAACATCGTCGAATGTCGTACTAAATCTTGAAGGTGCGCTTTCATCTAGTATAAATTCATCCAGCTCAGATCCTGAAAGTACCACAGATAATATAACTAGTCGTTCAATGATTGCGATTCTTGATTTCGGTTCTCAGTACTCAGAGCTAATTGCTCGACGTATACGTGAGACACAAGTTTATTCTGAAGTTCTAACTTATCATATCTCAGCTGAAGATTTACTGAAGCTTAATCCTAAGGGGATTATCTTGTCAGGTGGACCGAATTCTGTCTATGACGATGGCGCTCCGCTATGCGATCCTGAGATTTTCAATTTGGGCATACCTATTTTAGGTGTTTGCTATGGAATGCAACTGATGGCAAAGCAACTCGGCGGCAAGGTCGAACTTGCTGAGCATGGGGAATATGGCAAAGCTGAACTGCAAATTGATGATCCCACAGATCTGCTAACTAATGTAGATACGGGCATCACGATGTGGATGAGTCATGGTGATTCTGTCATTGAGCTACCTAAAGGATTTGAAATTTTAGCTCATACAGCAAATACTCCCTGTGCAGCAATCGCTGATCACCAAAAAAATCTTTACGGTGTACAGTTCCATCCTGAGGTCGTACATTCCACAGGTGGGATGGCGATGATTCGCAATTTTGTTTATCACATTTGCAAATGCGAGCCAAGTTGGACGACCGATGCATTTATCGAAAATTCAATTCGTGAAATTCGCGCTCAGGTTGGCGATAAACGAGTACTGCTTGCGCTATCAGGCGGTGTAGACTCTTCAACTCTTGCCTTCTTATTGCATAGGGCGATCGGCGATCAGCTCACTTGTATGTTTATCGATCAAGGCTTCATGCGTAAGCTAGAGCCAGAGCGACTAGTCAAACTTTTTGAAGAACAGTTCCACATTAATGTTGTATATGTTAATGCTCGTGAAAGATTTCTGGAAAGAGTCAAGGGTATTACCGAGCCTGAACAGAAACGGAAGTTAATCGGCAGTGAATTCATCAATGTCTTTGAAGAAGAATCACAGCGATTAGGACCGTTTGACTTCCTCGCCCAAGGCACTCTTTATCCAGACGTGATTGAATCGGCTGATACTAACGCTGATCCTGTTACTGGCAAACGTGTTGCTGTTAAAATCAAGAGTCATCACAATGTGGGTGGCTTACCTGATAATCTTCGATTTACTCTAGTGGAACCTCTTCGCAAGTTGTTTAAGGATGAAGTGCGGAAGGTGGGTACAGCGCTTGGACTTCCCGAAGAGATTGTGAAGCGCCAGCCTTTTCCGGGACCTGGTTTAGCGATTAGGATTATCGGTGATATTACTAGCGATCGCCTGAATACTTTACGCGATGCTGACTTAATTGTACGTCAAGAGATTAATCGTGCAGGTCAATACAATAATCTCTGGCAAGCTTTTGCGGTACTGTTACCCACTGTTCGTAGTGTGGGCGTAATGGGTGATAAGCGCACCTATTCCCATCCTATAGTTTTGCGGCTAGTCACCAGTGAGGATGGTATGACTGCCGATTGGGCAAGAGTTCCCTACGATCTATTGGAAACAATTTCCAATAGGATTGTCAATGAAGTGGAAGGTGTCAACCGCGTGGTGTTAGACATTACATCTAAGCCTCCTGGCACCATTGAATGGGAATAAAACATAAGAAGGTCAAAATAAATTTACAGCATAAATCTCTTTTGACCTTCTTATATTAAAAAGATAGGTATGACCGCCAGTTGGCGGTTATGCCTGTCTTTTTTTATTGATAAAATTACTGTAAGTTTCTTTGCATTCAGGTTTATAGGCATGAATATTCAAGAATTTCAACGAAGAACCATGACTACTGAAAATTTTTATGCCGATTTACCTGTACTTAAGAATTTCGCTGATATTACTCATAGTGAAAATTTTTGCTCTATTCCTAATGACTGGGCTGTCATTATCACCGATATTGTTGATTCGACCAAAGCGATCGAGTCAGGAAGATATAAAGATATAAATCTCCTAGGTGCTTGTTCGATTATCGTGATTTTGAATATAGTTGGGGACTTAGAAATTCCATTTGTATTTGGGGGCGATGGTGCATCAATTCTCATTCCACCGAGATTCATCCAAGAAGCAGAGCTAGCCTTGTTAGCTGTACAAAAAATGGCAGCAGATGAGTTTGATTTGGTGTTACGAATTGGCATAGTGCCGATCGCAGCAATCTCTTCAAACTATGAAATTAAAATAGCTAAACTGCGAATTTCAGAAAACTATGACCAAGCAATCCTTAGAGGTGGGGGAATTAGCTATGCGACAAATTTGATTAAAGACAAAGCCACAAATGGTTTCTACAGTCCAAAGAATCAAAGCTCCAATCCGATCGCTGACTTTTCTGGTTTAGAATGCCGATGGCAAGACATCCCTACGCGCCACGAAGAGATCCTGAGTTTAATCGTATTTGTAACAGCTCCAAGTCAAAGCCAAGTTGATAATCTCTATCGAGAGGTAATTAACCAAATTGATCGCATTTATGGAAAAGGGACAGAATGCTATCCTGTAGTATCAGCAAATTTACAACTTGCCTTTGGGGAAAAGAACTTATCATCGGAAACCCGAGTCTTTACGGCTTCTAAGAATTGGTTGAAACGAATTTTATACCTATGGAAAATACGCTTGATTAATTTGTTAGGTGATGTTCTGATGTCTTTGAATATCAAAACTGGGGCATTTAATTGGGGTGATTATAAACAAATAGTTTCAGAGTCTACCGACTTCAAAAAATTTGATGATGTTCTGCGAATGGTTATTTCTGGAACAACTCAACAGCGCAAGAAAATAATTGATTATTTAGAAAAGAAATTTCAAGAAGGGCGCTTAGTATACGGCTTTCATATATCCGATCGCGCTCTGATGACTTGCTTAGTCTTTGAGCGCGATGGTCGTCAAGTCCATTTTGTAGATGGCGCTGATGGCGGCTACGCATTGGCGGCAAAAAAGATGAAAGAACGCATGAAGAGTTAGAAAAGCAGGGCTTGCTCACCCTGCTCAAAACAGAGAAAAGGGACGCAAAACGTCCCTTTTCTCTGTTTTGGATTTTGGTTTGTATGTCCTAAGGCATCTTTAAAGCGATCGCATTGCACGGTAGGCTAGTAATAGTGACTATAGCAAAAGGAAACTCCCGTGCTTTTATCTAAAGGCTTTGAAGTGGAAATCTACACCTCTACACCGACGGGGGATGTGGTGGGCTTTAGCGATCGCATTGTAGCTAATCTAAATGGGTTTGTGCGCGAGCCAGACAGTCGCAATGTTGAATACATCACACCACCTTTTCATAAGTATGAGCCGTTGTTAATGGCATTGGTGGAGCCACGTCAGAAATTACGCAGCTATTTGCGATCGCTTGGTGATTACACTTTGATGCCGGGGAGTACACTTGCTTTGGGTGGGGTTGATCATTTCTATCGCTCTGATCCACTAAATCCTTATCACACCTACATCGAACAGACCTATGGTACTAATGTGGTCACAGCAAGTATTCATATTAATGTCGGTATCCCTGACTTAGAGTCACTAATTGCTGCCTGTCGCTTGATCCGTCTGGAAGCACCGCTCTATCTTGCTCTTAGTGCCGCTTCTCCATTCCTTGATGGCAAAGCTACTGGATTTCATTCTTCGCGCTGGCAGATGTTTCCTAAAACACCGAAGCTAGTTCCATTATTTAGCAGCCATCGTCATTTTGTGGAATGGACAGAACAGCAATTACAGTTAGGCACGATGCAAAATGTGCGTCATCTCTGGTCGTCGGTGCGTCCGAATGGCGATAATCGCCCTTACAATCTCAATCGTTTAGAGTTACGAATCTCTGATTTAGTTATCGATCCAGTCGCATTACTGGCGATCAGCGCTCTTTTAGAAATGCGTCTCAATCAATTTCTCGAAGCTGGTATCGGTTCATCGCTAGATCCACTTGCGCCCAATGCGACCAAGTTCACACCTGATGAACTTGCTACGATCGCTGATCAAAACGAAGTGGCTGCTGCTATTAATAGCCTTGATGCCGTTTTGACCCATTGGCAAACTGGCGAACAAATTACCGCAAGAGAATGGATCTCTAATCTCTACGAAGAGTTGCGATCGCGTGCGAAGGATAATGGAGTCTGGTGTTTCTTATCCCCATTGAAAAAAATTCTAGAACAGGGTAATGAAGCCCAACGTTGGCTTGCCGCTTATCACAACGGTATTTCACCTCGCCAAATCATGACCGATGCGATTGCATCCGCTGAACAAATGGATAAGGAATTAGCAGAGGCTTTGTTGCTATCTTAAGGGTTGGGAGCGCTTTGCGCTCAATCCTTAAGGTTCTAATTCAAAGTTACAGCGCTTTGCGTTTAAGCCCAAACCAAGAAAGTTTTTAAAAGCGTCGCTTTGCAACACTTTTAAAAACTTTCTTGAGGATTTCATCCGCTTTTTTATATTGCTTTAATTCCGTTGTTCTTGGATTTCTGCAAAAGCCTTCTCAAAATCCTCATTCGTAATTCGCAAATTTTCCAATTGATTAGTAGCATCACGCTGATGACGACGAATTGCAAAAATGGCGGCACGGTTGCTAAGGAAAGCAAGATCAGCTCCATTCCAATCATTGGTATGATCAGCCCAAATTGACAAATTGAGATCGATTGCAAGAGGTCGATCGCGATTATGCACTTCTAAAATCGAACTCCGACTATCGCGATCTGGTAAATCCACCATCATATGTAGCTCAATGCGACCCGATCGCAATAGAGCAGGATCAATAGACTCGCGACGATTGGTTGCGCCAATTACTAATAGTCCCTCGGTAGATTGCAAGCCATCGAGTTCTGTTAGTAACTGACCAATCACGCGATCGCTTACTCCGCTATCGCCTTGATAGCTACCTCGCGCAGGCGCAAGCGTATCGATCTCATCAATAAAAATCACGCAGGGAGAAGCCTGCCTTGCTTGGGAAAACAATTGTCTGATCGATTGTTCTGAAGCACCGACCCATTTTGTCAGTAGTTCAGAGCCTGCAACAGAAATGAAATTAGCTTGGGCTTGCGTAGCGATCGCCTTGGCGAGTAGAGTTTTGCCAGTTCCAGGGGGTCCATAGAGCAGCACGCCTCGTGGAGCCTTGGCGTGAGTATGGGCATATAGAGCGGGATCAACCAATGCACCTGCTACGGCTTCTTGAAGGGTTTGTTTAATCTTGGTAAGTCCACCAATTTCGGACCATTGGACTTTGGGAACTTGAATTTGCAGCGATCGCAACACAGCGGGTTGAACTTGCTTGAGCGCAAATTCAAAATCATCACGATTCACATCTAGATGATCAGGAATATCGGCAACACTTGTCACCTGCCGACGCAGGGCATTAGTTGCCGCCACTTGGCACAATCCTTTAATATCAGCTCCTACATAGCCATAGGCGCGATCGGCGATATCCTCCAAATCAACATCACTAGTCAAAGGCATTGATCGCGTATGAATTTCTAAGATTTCACGACGGGCTTTGCGATCGGGGATTGGGAAAATAATTTCACGATCGAATCTACCGGGACGACGGAGAGCAGGATCAATCGCATCTGGACGATTGGTGGCTGCTAGCACAATCACGCCTTTAGTTTCCGCAAATCCATCCATTAAGCCTAATAACTGCGCAACTAGTCGCTTCTCAACTTCTCCTTCTACATTTGCACGATTGGGAACGAGAGCATCAATCTCATCGATAAAAATCAAACAGGGTGAAGATTTTACAGCCTTCTCAAAAACCTGTCTTAGGCGAGTTTCTGCTTCTCCATAGTATTTACTAATGATTTCTGGCCCAACGATCGCAATGTAATTTACACCCAACACATTGGCTAAAGATCGCGCCGTGAGGGTTTTACCTGTCCCAGGGGGACCAACTAGTAATACGCCCTTGGGTGGTTCTAGCCCCAATTTTGCTAAGACATCGGGACGCTTGAGAGGAATTTCGACTAAATCGCGTAATTGCGCTAAGGTATCACCTAAGCCACCCACTAGTTCAGCGATCGCTAAAGGTTTTTCGTTGGGAGAAATATCTTTTGGCGGCTCAGGTTTGACGACATCAGGAGATGTAACTTCGCGGTCTCCACCTGATGTAGTTGCAGCACGAGGCGATCGAGGAATATTACCGCGTCGAGGAATACTTGATAAGGGGCGCGAAGTAACATTTACTTCAGTGTGAATTTCGCCAGATTTTTGCTTCTCGTCTAATTTTTGGGCAAGATCGATGAGTTGATCGAGATTGAGTAACTGCTTGACATCATCTACCAGAGACTCAAATCCCTCGACTTTAAAGGCAAATTTGTCTTTAAAACTATCTTTGTCATTACTCATCGATGCTGCTTCCTATTAATAATCTTCTGTGAGGCGATTACATTCTATGTTAGCGCTGATTTTAACTCTGATTGAGGTGCGATCGCATCAGCATAAAGTAGAAGCGGGAGCAACTTCGCTCAAACAAATAACAAAAAAGATCATGACAGCAAATATCCCTTCACCCAATCTATGCCATGTTTTTGTCTATGGCACGCTCAAGCCAAATGAAGCTAATTACGACCAATATTGTGCTGGTAAAGAGATCTCTATACAACAGGCGATCACCTATGGTGAATTGTTTGCGCTGCCGATGGGTTATCCTGCGATGATTTTAGGTGATCAGCGAATTCATGGATATTTACTCTCATTTCCTGATGCCAGCATTTTGGACTCACTAGATGAATTAGAAGATTATCAGTGCGATCGCGCTGCCTCTGGGAATTTATACAATCGCTATGAGATAGAAGTTTTTGATTTGGAAGGGAATTCTCTTGGCTTTGCTTGGGCATATTTTATGACTTCGCTGCAAGTGAGCAAATTTGGAGGTGTCGCTAAAATTGATGGATGTTGGAGTGGAAAATAAAGATTTGCGGCGCTTCGCGCCGCAAATCTTTATTTCTATTAGAACAAGTCTAAGTCAGTCACAGCACCTTTACTGCTTGTCGAAACCAGTTTGGCATATTTTGCCAAAACACCTTTGGTATAACGAGGTGCAGGCGGCTTCCAATTTGCTCGACGGGTCGTAAGCTCATCATCGCTGACATTGAGTTGAATCAATCGCTGATGTGCATCAATCGTGATTGAGTCGCCTTCATTTACTAAGGCGATCGCACCACCCACAAAAGCTTCAGGTGCAACATGTCCAACCACCATTCCATAAGTACCGCCAGAGAAGCGTCCATCTGTAATCAGAGCGACAGAATCACCCAAGCCAGCACCGATAATCGCACTAGTTGGCGCAAGCATTTCACGCATACCAGGTCCACCCTTTGGACCCTCGTAGCGAATTACTAATACATCCCCAGCATTAATCTTGTTCGCGAGAATTGCATCAAGACAATTTTCTTCCGATTCAAAAACACGGGCTGGTCCAGTAATAATTGGATTTTTAACGCCTGAGATTTTCGCGACTGCACCTTCTAAGGCAAGGTTACCTCTGAGGATCGAGAGATGTCCTTGCTTGTACATCGGACGATCCCAAGGACGGATGACATCTTGATCGGCACGAGGCTCGACAGGAATATCTTTGAGAAGCTCTTCGACAGTTTGTCCCGTGATAGTCATACAGTCGCCATGAAGTAAGCCTTGGGCTAACAACATCTTCATTACTTGAGGAATACCACCAGATTTATGTAAATCGGTTGCAACGTAACGTCCCGATGGCTTGAGGTCGCAGAGAACGGGAACTTTCTCACGGATACGCTCGAAGTCATCAAGGTTCCATTCCACACCTGCGGAATAGGCGATCGCTAAAAAGTGCAAGACCGCATTGGTCGAGCCGCCCACTGCCATGACCACAGAAATCGCATTTTCGATTGATTTGCGAGTGATGATGTCACGAGGCAACAAATTATTGCGAATTGCGTTGACTAAAGCAGTGCCAGCCAGTTCGGTGTTAGCTGCTTTTTCGGGTGCAACAGCTGACATGGTGGAGGAATACATCAAGCTCATGCCCATGGCTTCAAATGCTGAAGACATGGTATTTGCCGTGTACATCCCACCGCAGGAGCCAGCCCCAGGACAAGCATTGCGCTCAACTGAGTTGAGTCTGACTTCATCAATTCGACCAGCGCTATATTGACCAACAGCTTCAAAGGAACTAACTACGGTCAAATCTTCGCCATCAAGATGTCCAGGTTCAATAGTGCCGCCATAGACAAATAAAGCGGGAATGTTCATTCTTGCCATTGCGATCATTGCCCCTGGCATATTTTTGTCACAGCCCCCGATCGCCAAAACGCCATCCATACTTTGAGCACTACATGCAGTTTCGATCGAGTCCGCAATTACGTCACGGGATACAAGAGAATATTTCATCCCCTCAGTTCCCATGGAGATCCCGTCGCTAACGGTGATTGTGCCGAAAACTTGGGGCATCCCATTAGCAGCGCGAATTCCTGCTTCAGCGCGGATCGCTAAAGGTGCAATCCCCATATTGCAAGGGGTAATTGTGCTGTGGGCGCTTGCCACACCGACAATAGGTTTAGTAAAATCTGAGTCTTGGAAACCAACAGCGCGTAACATAGCGCGGTTAGGCGATCGCTGAACGCCTTCGGTAATTGCACGACTTTTGCGATTGTCGGACATAATTCACATCTCTGTTATTAGCTTAATCAACTAAAACATTTTAGAATTTTTAGACACTAGAATAATCATCTTGGACTATCGGCAATTACCAAATGCAACTTCAAACGCAATTTCCTAAGCACTTGTCTGATCGTTTTCCAACTCGTTCCCATCGTCGTGCTGCCCTTGGAGCTACTGTCTTGAGCATCGGACTTGTTCTTTATGGTTGCGGAGAAAGTAAAATTTCCCAATGTAACAAAGTTGTTACTATTGCCAACAAAACCACTGCTCTGGCAATTCCTAAGGATATTGCTGGCTTTGTGCCATTAGCCTCAAATATTGATCAAATTCGTACAGAAATTCAAGTGATCGCAGTTCAAGACACAAAGCTTAAAGAATTACAGACACAATTATTAGGCGTTTATGGCGACACTTCTCAAGCTCTAAAGGGGCAAGTCAAAGCATCAGAGGCTAAAGATCCCGATGCTATGAATAAAGCTAAGCAAGATTTGGAAACGGCATCAAAAAAGGAAAGTGAGGTTGTAGATCAAATTAATACACTGTGTAGTAAATAATCCCCATAAAAAAACGCACTTCGCGCGTTTTTTATGGGCTTTTAAGCTTGTGCTTGCTGAGCTAGATCGACAGACTCAATCATTTTTTGCCGTTCTCGCTTCCACATTTTTTTTAGGTCATCACTAAAGCCTAATATTAAATAAGGGAATCGAGCAAAAAGTTCTTTTAACAGCAACTCTACATCATTCTCATTTGGACAAGGACAGGCATACTCTTTGCCTTGGCGATCGTGTAATGCCACACTATAAAATTTGCCATACTTGGTAGAAGTTACCTTTTTGTAAGCCCAAACTAACTGGTCGATTTTAATTGCGTTCATGTCAACGTTCTTAAGCTGTAGTAGCCAAGAGCGAGTTAGTTGGTTATTCCCAATCGTAATCGTATTAATTCCTGAACTTGCCTCTGTATCTATTTCTTGGATCAGAGTTTGCCAATCACCTAGCTTTGCTAGACGCTTGCTAATTGGGTGATTGCCAAGATTAGATCGCCAGCGTATTGCGGATATGATTTTCCACAGACTAAATAATGAGAGCGGCACTCCAAATAGCAAGGCAAAATAACCAACAGCACGATAATCTCCGGTATCCAGCATAAATGGCAGAAATGTTCCCTTGAGTGTAGAACTCTGAGATTCAATTGGATCTACAATTCTGCTTTTAACTTCGCTGGAAATATCTGACAAACCACCAGTAACTTGAGTGCTGTTGGCACTAACTCCAGACTTCACCAAAAGAATGCGTTTATTTAGTTTCAGAGTTTGATACTTTGCAGAAACAGATTCGCTTACAGTTTGCCCAGTGCTACGACGCACGCGTTTGGTAATTTGTTGAACACCAGTATCATCGATCGCATTTCCCTTGACTGTAATAAACTGTTGCAAACTATCATCAAGGGACTTTATATCCTCTAGTTTGTTTATATCAACTGGAAATGGACCAAGAGCAAAGTTATAGAAGTAACGATATTGCCAACCTGTAACTGCCAGCAAAGCTGCCATCAATATCCCATTAGATATTAATAAATTGCGACTTTTTAGAAGTACTTGTTTGCCGACAATGGTATTGAACATGATTATTTTTCCTAACGTTAGTTACAGCAAATTGTGGATTCACTAACTTCAAGATTTTTTATTTCAGCGCAAATATCCATAATAGTTAAGCTTTTTATTATGGCTTTGATCTTGCTGACAGCTTTAAAATTTATTGGTATTAAAGTTGGATCTGAAATTAGTTGTTTTTGAGTGTAAGACCACTGAGAAAAAAATAAGTCTGTGTTGCAAATTTTGAAACAGATCCCATCATAAAACTGTGTTTTTGGGGCAACGCCCCAAAAACACAGTTTTATGATGATGTATAGCGTCGGTGATTTTCAAACCAAGTAAGTAATAATTCCTGACATTCTCGTTCGCGAATTCCTGCGATTGCCTCCAGCTTATGAAATGACACAGGACTATCGGGCAAATTTGCCACTGTGCGAATAGATCCTGCTTTCGGATCATCAGCTCCATAGACTAAAGTACTAACCCGCGCTTGCAAAATTGCCCCTGCACACATCGGACAAGGCTCTAAAGTTACATATATAGTGCAACCATTCAAATGCCAATCTTTCAATACCCGCGCTGCCTCACGAATTGCCACAATTTCAGCATGGGCAGTAGGATCTTGATCTCGCTCTTTGCGATTTACGCCAGTCGCGATCGCCTCTCCCCGACTGTTCACAATTACTGCCCCCACAGGTATTTCTCCCGCCGCCCCTGCATCTTTGGCGAGTGCGATCGCCTGCTCCATCCAAACTTGATGTACTTCTAAATTTTTCATTGTGCCCAGCTTATCAAAACCCAAAAATTATCGGCGGCGCAAAGTGCTGCCGATAATTTTTGGGTTTAATGTTACATTTGCTGCCATTCTTTTGCAAAATGGTATTAGTCCTGAATTGAGTCTTCTATGTCCCTAGAACCGATCGCTTTAACCACACCACTCTTTTATGTCAACGATCGCCCACATATTGGTAGCGCTTACCCCACGATCGCTGCCGATGCTTTTGCACGGTTCTATCGACTCAAAGGACATCCCGTCATGTTTGTGACAGGCACTGATGAACATGGACAAAAAATTCAGCGCACTGCCGAAAAAAACAACTTATTACCTCAAGAGCATTGCGATCGCACTGTCGCCGAATTTTATTCACTCTGGGAAAAGTTTAATATTCGCTTTGATCGCTTCACTAGGACTACTGCCCCAAAACATCAAGCGATCGTAAATGAATTTTTTCAACGGGTTTATGATGCAGGTGATATTTACTTAAATCAGCAAAAAGGTTGGTATTGCGTTGCTTGCGAAGAATTTAAAGAAGAGCGCGAACTCCCCGAAAGTCATCATTGTCCGATTCATACGAATGTTGTTTGCGAATGGCGTGATGAACCAAACTATTTCTTTCGTCTCTCCAAGTATCAAGACGCGCTCGATCAATTTCAAGAAGCTAACCCCAGCTTTATCCAGCCTGAAAGTCGCCGCAATGAAGTTTTAGGCTTTATGAAGCAGGGTTTGCAAGACTTTTCAATTTCCCGTGTCAATCTCGATTGGGGCTTCCCAATTCCCACCGATCCCACCCATACAATTTATGTTTGGTTTGATGCTTTGCTTGGTTATGTCACGGCTTTGCTCGATCCCAATGATGAGCCGACCCTCGAAAATGCTCTCAAATATTGGTATCCCTTCAATCTACATATTATTGGCAAGGACATCCTTCGATTTCATGCAATTTATTGGCCAGCGATGCTCATGTCGGCAGGATTGCCTCTGCCAAAGCGAGTTTTTGGTCATGGTTTGCTGACAAAAGATGGTCAAAAAATGGGGAAAACCTTGGGCAACACCATTGATCCCTACGATCTTGTTGAACGCTATGGTGCAGACCCAATTCGCTACTATTTCCTCAGAGAAATTGAGTTTGGCAAAGATGGCGACTTTAACGAAGAGAGGTTTATTGCGATCGTCAATGCTGATCTCGCTAATAGTCTTGGCAATTTACTCAATCGCAGCCTTGGTATGGTAAATAAATATTGTCAGCAAACTATACCTGCCTACGATCCTAGCGATCGCACTGAATTCTCAGACCTAATCCGACCCATAATCGAGCAAGCTACATCTTTAGGCGATCGCGTAGCAATTGACTACCAAAATCTCAATTTTCGGGCAGCATGTGAAAAAATCCTTGAATTAATTTGGAATTGCAACAAATTAATTGATGAAACTACGCCTTGGAAACAGTTCAAAGCAGGTAAACAAAATGAAGTCAACGAAACTTTATATACCCTACTCGAAGCAGTCCGAATTGCCGTTTACCTTCTGTCACCAATCACCCCACACTTGAGTATTGTGGCTTATCAGCAATTGGGGTTAAATTTTGATGAAACTTCTCCGCCTGATTGGAGTCATACAAATTGGGGAATACTACAATCAGGTCAGCCCCTAGAAAACCCAAAGCCGATTTTCCAACGTATTGAAACCACCTAGGTTTTATACAATCCACTAATTAAGTTTTAATGATTGGTCTTTGCAGCCTTTAATTCTCAAGGTCACCAAACTCTACTCCTCTGAGTATATTTACTTATGGTGTATAATTAGTATTAAGTCATAATGATAATCCGTTTATTATTTTTGGCTTTATTATAGAAAAATTATTTTATATTTTTAAATTCACTTTAAATTTATTGTAAATTCATTTTTTGAGTATGCTTGGGATAAGGCTAACTTTCTTATTTTAAAGATTACTTTTAACCTCCGTCGATAGTCATAAAAAAAACTATGTGACAGTTTATTAAAAAGTTTTAAGAGGTTCTTCTGAATTAGGTAAACGAATTAGGTAAACACTTAGGACGGTTTTAAGTATCAATGCTAATACCAAAGCTTCATCCCACGGCACTAGATAATAAACGTTCTATAGGCAAAAACATGTTACCTTTTGAGCAAGATTCTGGCTTTAAAGCGGATCAGATTTTAGAAAATAGAGGGCGAGTTGCTATCTTTATTGATGGCTCTAATCTTTTCTACGCTGCTCTCCAACTGGCAATCGAAATTGATTATACCAAGTTGCTATTATGTCTTACCGATGGTTCGCGCTTACTACGAGCTTTCTTCTACACAGGGGTTGATCGTACAAACGAAAAGCAACAGGGCTTCCTGTTGTGGATGCGTCGCAATGGCTATCGAGTTATTTCTAAAGAACTTGTACAGTTACCCGATGGCTCCAAGAAAGCTAACCTTGATGTCGAGATTGCTGTAGACATGATGGCGCTAATTGGTTCTTACGATACTGCTGTACTAGTGAGCGGTGACGGGGATCTCGCCTATGCAGTTGATGCGGCAAGTTATCGTGGTGTACGTGTTGAAGTGGTCAGTTTACGTTCAATGACTAGCGATCATCTGATTAACGTTGCCGATCGCTACGTCGATCTCGAAGCGATCAAAGAAGATATTATGAAAATATCGCGACCTCAATCGCCAAGCAATATGCCCAATGCCTCACCATCGATCGCTAACTATAACTATCGTCCGATCTCTGGAGTTGCATCCATAGACAGCGATCGTGACAACTAGTACTCAGCTAAAATCCATCATTGGCAATCATTGGCTCATTAAAAACAATCTTAATCAATTCTAAAAAATATTGACAGAAGTTGCCATTGTCAATATATTATAGAGTTCGCTGTAAAATATTACGTCTTCGTAATTTGCTTCTGTTGATTGTAGCTAACCCACTGCATAGAACTAACGCTCTCGCGAAGATAGTGTTGTACAGCCATCCGTCCCAAAAGTTGCTGATGAGATTCCTGAAAAGGTTGATCAGCAAGTGCTTTTAGGGCAAATATAACATTGAAAACTGACAACAAATTGGGAGACTTATAGTGGCTCGCATTGCAGGAGTAGACCTTCCGCGTGACAAGCGTATCGAAATAGGACTAACGTACATATACGGAATCGGTCTAACTAGCGCCAAAAAAATCTTAGCAGCTACCAAAATAAACCCTGATACGCGGGTTAAAGAACTTACTGATCCTGAAGTAACAACTTTACGTCAAGAGGTAGAATCCAACTTTCAAGTAGAAGGCGATCTGCGTCGTCTCGAAGGTTTAAGCATCAAACGCCTAGTAGACATCGGTTGCTACCGAGGTCGTAGACATCGTATGGGTCTTCCTGTCCGTGGACAACGTACTCGTACCAATGCGCGTACTCGCCGTGGCGGTCGTCGTACTGTCGCAGGTAAGAAGAAGGCTCCAGGTAAGAAGTAAGTAAGGATTAATACGAAACAATGGCTCGTCAAACAACTCGTAGAACTGGCGCACGTAAGAATAAGCGCAATGTCCCTAACGGAGTCGCTTACATCCAGTCTACTTTTAACAACACTATCGTCACGATCGCGGACACCGTAGGTGATGTCATCTCTTGGTCTTCGGCTGGTGCTAGTGGCTTTAAAGGCGCGAAGAAGGGTACTCCATTTGCAGCGCAAACTGCGGCTGAATCTGCTGCTAGAAGAGCAATGGAGCAAGGAATGCGTCAAGTCGAAGTAATGGTCACAGGTCCTGGATCAGGACGCGAAACTGCAGTGAGAGCTTTGCAAGCTGCTGGGCTAGAGATCACCCTAATTCGTGACATTACCCCCATTCCTCATAATGGCTGCCGTCCTCCAAAACGCAGACGTGTGTAATTAATTACGAATTAGAAATTACGAATTAAAACAATAAAACTGTAAAAAATTCGTAATTCGTAATTCGTAATTCCCCCATCTTCTAATTTCCCCCTTTGATTTTCGTTTACTCTTGCAGACTAAGTCGGTACAAATATGGCACAGTTTCAGGTTGAGTGCGTTGCATCCCATACAGAAAAAGACAATAGTCAGTACAGCCAATTTGTACTGGAACCACTAGATCGGGGGCAAGGCATTACCATTGGAAATGCGCTCAGACGGGTATTGCTCTCCAATCTTGAGGGTGCGGCCGTCACTGCTGTTCGCATTGCTGGTGTCAACCATGAATTTGCGACGATTCCGGGCGTACGGGAAGACGTTTTGGATTTGATGCTCAATCTCAAGGAGCTAGTGTTGAAGTCTTATAGCTCAGCACCTCAGATCATCCGTTTGGTAGAGCGCGGTCCAAAACTAGTCACTGCTACCAGTTTCCATTCTTTGCCATCTGATATCGAGATTGTCAATCCTAACCAGTACATCGCCACTCTCAGTGAAGGTGCAACTTTGGAGATGGAACTCACAATTGAGCGTGGCAAAGGCTATCGTTCGGTAGATCGATCTAAGGAAGACCATAGTTCTCCAATCGATACGCTCAAGATCGATGCTGTGTTTATGCCTGTGCGTAAGGTCAAATATGAAATTAAGGACGCTCAGATCGGTGATGCGATCAATAAAGAGAGTCTGTTAATCGATATTTGGACAAACGGCAGCATTACACCTCAAGAAGCACTTAGCCAAGCTGCTAGCGTGTTAGTGAATTTGTTCTCGCCTTTGCAAGAAATTACCCTTGCGCCCTCATTGCCTCAAGAACGTGATGAGCAAGACGAAACTAAGCAAATTCACATTGAAGAATTGCAACTGTCAGTCAGAGCTTATAACTGTCTCAAACGAGCACAGATTAATACTGTTGCTGACTTGTTGGAATATACCCAAGACGATTTACTGGAAATCAAAAACTTTGGTCAAAAGTCGGCTGAGGAAGTTATGGATGCCCTTAAACAGCATCTTGGCTTGACCTTAACTGAGTCCAAGGCTTCAAAAGTTCTGTAAAAAGCCTACTTTTTAAACTCTTTCACTCTAATAGTTTGGTTTCATGTCCATCTAGTACACACCTATGCGTCACCGTTGTAAAACCCCCCAGCTTAACAAGGCTGCTGATCAGCGCAAAGCTCTCCTAAGGGCTTTGACCACTGAGTTAATTCTCAGAGGCGAAATTAAGACAACCAGAGCTAAGGCTGATGCTGTTCGTTCCAATGTTGATCATATGATCACTTTGGCTAAAGACGGCTCTCTGCACGCTCGTCGTCAAGCGATCGCCTATTTATACGATATTTCGGTCAAAGATGGCGAACCCGTTAGCGATCGCCCTCAGACCAAGACCAAGCAAGAACAACTACCCGAAGAAGAGCGCGTAACTACCTTGGTTGACCTATTGTTCACCCAAGCTAAAGATCGCTATGCTGAGCGCAATGGTGGTTATACCCGTATCGTTCGCACAGTTAGCCGTCGCGGTGACAATGCCGAAATGGCAATCTTGCAACTTGTGTAAACATTAAGATGCCTGAAGATGTTCTCCGCTGATTTCGAGTCTCCTCGTCGTATTGCTTTAGTTATTCAATATCTAGGTACATACTTTTACGGGTGGCAAAGGCAGCCAAATCATCCAAGTGTGCAGCAAACGATTGAAGAAGCGATCGCTAAGATCTGCGGAAAAGCAACCGTTTTGCATAGTGCAGGTAGAACTGATACTGGCGTTCATGCTGCGGCTCAAGTAGCCCATTTTGATACGTCAAGTTTGATCCCTCCCCATCGTTGGGCAAAGGTACTTAATAGTTATTTGCCCGAAGGTATCTTGATCTGTGGATCAACAGAAGTGGCTGCTGACTGGCACGCAAGATTTTCGGCGACATGGCGGCGTTATCGTTACACGATTTACACTGCCGCGATTCCGAATTTATTTGTAAAGCCGTTTAGCTGGCACTACTACCATGATCGCCTTGATGAAAAGCTAATCCATCAAGCCTTGCAACCGATGTTGGGTGAGCAAGACATGGCTGCATTTCAGAGGGCAGGTTCAAGTCGTCCCCATAGTCGTCTTGAGCTTCAAGAAGCGATATGTTGGCGGGATGGCAATTTTGTCCATGTAGAGGTCCAAGCAAGTGGATTTCTGTACGGCATGATTCGTTTGTTAGTGGGGCAATTAGTCGATGTAGGGCGTTCGCGCCTAAGTGTCGAAGCCTTTACGAGCATATGGCAAGAAAAACGTCGTATTGAAGTTAAGTATGCGGCTCCACCGCAAGGACTGTGCTTATTGGCGATCGGTTATGCCGATCATCCATTTGCTGAGTTCGCATCGCGCAAGCAAACACTAGGCTTAAATGACAACAATGTAATTACATTGGTTTGAAGTTTAAAAGCTAATGTGCTCCAAACTTATAAGTTTGAAAGAAATATTTCATAGATAAATCTCATAGATAAATCTCGTTTGTAGAGAAACTAATGACTACAACTACACTTACTCCGAATAAAAGCTACTTACCTAAAGATCCCGATCGCAAATGGTATGTCATTGATGCGGAAGGTCAACGCCTAGGAAGACTTGCTAGCGCGATCGCGATCATTTTGCGCGGCAAAAATAAGCCCATCTATACGCCCCACCTAGATACTGGCGATTTTGTCGTTGTTATCAACGCCGAAAAAATTGCTGTTACTGGCAAAAAATCCACCCAAAAGTTATACAGAAGACATTCTGGTCGCCCAGGTGGTATGAAGGAAGAAACCTTTGACAAGGTAATCGCTCGCGTTCCTGAACGTATTCTTGAACATGCCATTAAGGGTATGTTGCCCAAGAATACCCTCGGTCGTCAGCTTTTCACTAAGCTCAAGGTTTATAAGGGTGCAAGCCATCCCCATGAGGCTCAGCAGCCTGAAACCTTGGTAATTAATACCATCCCATCGCAGAAGTAGGAGAAATAACCGATGTCAGATACTGAACGTTCTAATCGTGCTGTTTACTGGGGAACTGGTCGTCGTAAAAAAGCGATTGCCCGTGTCCGTCTTGTTCCAGGTGAAGGTAAGGTCGTAATCAACGGAAAAGCAGGCGATTTGTACTTGCAATTTAACCCTACATACATTGCTGGCGTTAAAGCTCCTTTGGAAACCTTGGGCTTGGAAAATGAGTACGATGTTTTGGTCAATGCTCATGGTGGCGGTGTAACAGGTCAAGCTGATGCAATCCGCTTGGGTGTTGCTCGTGCGCTGTGTGAACTTGCTCCCGAAAATCGTAAACCTCTCAAGGTTGAAGGCTACATGACTCGCGATCCCCGTTGTAAGGAACGTAAGAAGTATGGTCTTAAGAAAGCTCGTAAAGCTCCTCAATACTCGAAACGGTAATCAATCATCGATTACATACAAAAAGAGAGACGGTACGAAGTACTGTCTCTCTTTTTGTACCAATAAAGTTTTTAACGGGTCTAGAATGAGAAAGTGGTGCGAATTACGCCAACAGTTGCAGTACCATTAGCGCTGTTGCTGTTTTGATTGAATACGAAGAATACCCCTGGAGTGATGCTGATGTTATTGGAAACAGGGATGCGGTAGAAAGCTTCGAGATGGTAAGGAGTATTAGGACTCGTAAATGTAGGAGTTCCACCACCTACATTAGTTATAAATAGTGGTTGACCAAACATGATGGCGGCTAGATCACCTTCGCTAAACAAGTCTTTGCCAGAGAATGCCGCTAACCAGCTAGTGTTAGTTGACGAGCCTGTAACGCCAGCAGAGGTAACGTCATTAATGAAAGTCCAAGAACCCCAAACGTTAAAGGTAAACTTCTTGGTGATATCCCAAATCAAGCTACCGACAACAGTATCGCTTTTGAATGTACTTGTATTAGTGGCAACACCAATAGTATCGGCGTTTAAACCAGATCCGAGGCTTCCATTTAATGTGTAGGCATTCGCATAGCCAATACCAAGAGTTAGTGCATTAGAAGGTCTGAAAACCAATTGAGCCGCGATTTTAGTGTCTCCGCCAGTTACCCCAGATCTACCAGTAGAAGTGTTAGCATTGACTGCGCTATAAGCAACTTGTAGGTTCGCTTGTTTGGTAAAGTTCCAATCAAAACCTGCAACTGCCACATTGTTGCCATTATTAGAAGCAATGCGGATTAAGGGATTGAAACGACCAAAGCGAGAGATTGCGGCTTGGCTGTCGCTTTCAATAGGGTTGAGAGGGCTGATGATATCTTCTGTCTGCCCGATGGGTGCGATGTAAGCCGTGAAGCTGTCACCGATTGGGAATTTGTAGTATAAGCGATTGATTTCAAGAGAGTTGTTGACCGAGCCACTTTCGTAAGATAAACGTGATGGGTTGTCATTAGGTGCACCAGTGAGTGCCGTGCCAATGTTGCCAGCGCCATTGGTATTAGAAGCTTGCAAACGAGTTCTCAAAAGGTCTTTACCAGTGAAGCTGGTATCTAGGTTGAGACGGGCACGGTATTGGAAAACAACGCTGGTTCTGTCATTATTGGCAGAAATACCGAGAGCATTACCTGTAGTGGCAACGCCATCAGAAGCCGTAGCCAGACCAAAGATTGCTTCGCCACGTAGCTTTGTGGTAGTGGAGAATTGTTGAGATTCGAGCTTAGCAACCTTGGCATCAATGGCATCGACACGACCACGTAGGGTTGCTAATTCGGCAGCAAATTCTTCTTGAAGCTTTTGTAAAGTAGCTAGGTCTTCTTTGCTGACCTTATCAGCCAAACCTGCGGAGATAATTTCGTTGATCTTGTCCAAGCAAGCGTTTAAACCAGCGGCAAATTCGTAGCGGCTAGTTGCTTGTTTACCACGGAAGGTGCGATCGGGATATCCAGCTATACAACCATAGCGCTCTACCAAGGATTGTAATGCAGTGAATGCCCAATCAGTAGGCTTAACGTCGCTGAGTTGAGATACTGAAGTAACGTTTTGAGCGATAGTGCTTAAAGAAGCTTGTATTTCTGCGCTAGAAGCACTACTAATAAAGGTAGAGGCAACAACGGCGGCTGAAATTACGACTGGAGTAACTAAGCTGTAATTTTTTCTATAAACATTAGACATTTGAACTACCATCCCCCACAATACAATAGAGTTAGTTTTACATTTAGTTGGATAAAATATTCTTATTGATTACATATTTCAATTGATGAGCGTTTAATACATTGTAACTATGTATGGTTACCATAGATAAAAACTGATATTAACTATGCATAAAAATCTTGACAAAGTTTAGGACTTGCTCATGTAAAAGTAATTTATAGCTTTTCCCAGGCGGTTCAGATCCTAAAAACTAAAGATGAGAGGCGGCGCAAAGAGCCGCCTCTCATCTTTAGTTTTTTGTTTTGGTATAACTTAAAGCAATTCACAATCAAACGAACCACAATAAACCCCTTAAAAAATTTGCAACGCTTTTAAGGAGTTTATTGGTTCAGATTAGAGAGAAAAATGCTGTAGGTAGATATAGCCATAAATACCAATATTTACTAGATGAAAATCTTTGCAGTAAAGTCAAAATTAATAACCCCTTTATTCTGGATTAATGCGCTCATTTCCATGATCTAAAACTTCGTAATAAAGGGGTAAATATCCCGACTTGATACCACCTTCTTCTTTAGCTTTGTCTAAATTGCCGCGCAAGGTATGACTGTTATGAACGCTATAGATTTCGTAGCGATCGCCTATAAATACATAATCAGCAACATCTGTAAACTCCTCACCTTTGACTAGCTGCCAGAGATCATTCACATAAACAAAATGATAATCTGCTAGATCTGGACTTGCGGAGGGGCGCTCCACAGCCGCCGAAATTTCGGCGGTATAGTGAGGATTACTATTTGTTGGGGGGATAACTTTACTGGTGACGTTGCGATAGAAACAGCTTTCGTTATAGCAAAATCTGAGTTTTGCCATTTTGTTTTTAATATTTTCAAAGCGCTCAACGATCTGAGACGAGGAAGGTTCAGTTGCCGCTGATACTTTAGGTGCAAAAGCATTTGAGAATGTTATGCCAAGGCAAATTAGGCAGATAAAAAAAATATTGGCAAGCGATCGCCATTGTTTGCTGGTCATAAAGCGCATTGTTATTAAAACTATATAGCAATCCTAATTCATTTGCAGTTTTCCGTGTTTGAGAGCAGCAATTCGCATTATGAAACCGATTTTGGTGTTTCCAGCGCCTTTGGCGCTGGAAACACCAAAATCGGTTTTTTTGACAGCCCACCGAAGTTAGGCTGTCAAAAAAACCGATTTTATAATGAGAATTGCTGGTTTGAGAGGGATCTCACAATTTGGCGACGATATTCGTCGAAACATTTATATCAGTAAAAGAAATCGCTATGACAAATCAAAACCCTAAATATAAAGTGGCGGCGCAAAGCGCCGCCACTTTATATTTAGGGTTTTAAAAGCACAAAATGGCGTAGCCATTTTGTGCTTTGGCATTATGTCCTAAGCAAATCTTTTATTGCTATAAAACCACAATTGTCTAAAGCAATGGCGTTTTGCAAATTTGTAACCAAAAAATAACTACAGTAAAACAAAAGACAAGTAGTGGGGCAAACCACCACTACTTGTCTTTTGTTTTTTGTCTAAGATGACAAAGTTGCTGACTTTTCGGCTATGAATAGTTCAACTTCTTTCAACCTCAAAAACATCTCGTCAATAAGCTCCAAAGCTTTTTCTGAATCTTGCGATTGATTTAACACTTCAAGTTGTAGGGCTAATGTCTGTACTTGAAAAGCACCAACATTGCTACTAGCACCTTTAAGGTGATGAGCCTCGCCCATAATTTGAGACCATTTATTGCCAATGATCTCGGCTCTAATTTTGTCTAAACGTTGCGAAATATCTTCAACATAAACCTGTAAAACCTCAATCTCAAACTCTATATCTCCTTCAGATATCTGGTGAAGTTGCTCTAAGTTAACAGGTGATTCTGGTTGATGAGTCATATAGGTAAAAGCCTTACAGCAGTTAACTAAGCTAGTTTAAGTTTGCTTCAGGTTAAATTACCATGTATACAATCCAAAAAAGCAACAAGCTAAAAAAGCATTCACATCAAAGCTGATGCTTATACCAATTCACAAAAGTGTGACAACCCTTTTGTGAATTAAAAACTAAACCCAGTATTAATTCCAAACTAAGAAATGGCGTAGCCATTTCTTAGTTTGGAATTAATAGTGAGAATTGCCTGAGTATTTCAAAAGCACTTCAAGCGATCGCAATATCGATGTTAGAATGAGAGATAATTGTAAAGATTTGCAAAGCAATCTATTTATTCAAAATTTATTAGGCTGTATAGAGCAAAGCGACGTTCAGCCTAGTCTCATCAAAATTTAAACAAGACGAGTCATATCGACCATGCGTATTATCTTAATGACAGGAAAAGGCGGAGTTGGCAAAACTTCTGTCGCCGCAGCCACAGGTTTACGCTGTGCTGAATTGGGTTATAAAACTTTGGTTTTGAGTACCGATCCTGCTCACTCCCTTGCCGATAGCTTTATGGTCGAATTGGGGCATGATCCTAAAGAAGTTCGTCCAAATCTTTGGGGAGCAGAGCTAGATGCATTACGTGAACTAGAAGGTAACTGGGGTGCGGTCAAGCGTTATATTAGTGAAGTTCTCCAAGCCAGAGGATTGGAAGGAGTTCAGGCAGAAGAGTTGGCTATCTTGCCAGGGATGGATGAGATTTTTGGTTTAGTGCGTGTCAAGCGTCACTATGATGAAAAAGAATACGATGTATTAGTAATCGACTCTGCACCTACAGGGACAGCTCTTCGACTGCTTTCTCTGCCTGAGGTGGCAGGTTGGTATATGCGGAAGTTTTATAAGCCTTTACAGGGGATTGCTCAAGTTCTCAGTCCTGTATTTCAGCCAATTTTTAAGCAGGTGACTGGTTTCTCTCTTCCCAATAAAGAGGTAATGGACGCACCCTATGAGTTTTATGAAGAACTGGAAGCGTTAGAGAAAATTCTCACGGATAATACCACCACAACGGTCAGACTGGTGACTAATCCAGAGAAGATGGTGATCAATGAGTCATTGAGAGCTCATTCCTATCTCAGTCTTTATAATGTGGCGACTGATATGGTGATCGCCAATCGTATTATTCCTGAGGAAGTCCAAGATCCATTCTTTAAGGTTTGGAAGAACAATCAGAAGCAGTATTGTGAACAAATTCACCGTGATTTTCATCCTCTGCCAATTAAGGAGATTCCTCTCTACGCAGAAGAAATGTGTGGAATTGCTGCTCTAGAAAGGCTAAAAGAGACTCTATATGGTAATGAAGATCCATCTCAGGTCTATTACAAGGAAAATACGATGCGTGTAGTCGAAGAGAACAAGCAGTATCGTTTGGAATTGTATTTGCCAGGTGTACCGAAGGAGAAGATTGAGTTAACCAAGACTGGTGATGAGTTGAATATCCGTATCGGCAACCACCGCCGTAATTTAGTTTTACCTCAAGCTCTATCGGTTCTGCAAACTGCTGGTGCGAAAATGGAAGATGACTATCTAAAAATTCGCTTTTCAACACCCGTTTAAGATTATATCAATTACATTGGTTCAAGGCGAATAAGTTGCCCTGCTTGTTCATCGGTCAGAATATAGATAAATCCATCTTTTCCTTGACGTACATCTCTTACTCTCTGACCGACAGGAATAGTTTCTTGAACTATTGCTTTATTGCCTTCTATTTTGATGCGCACAACTGATTTAGATACTAATCCACCAGCAAACAAATTACCTTGCCAATCTCGAAAGATATTGCCACGATATAGTAACAGACCCGATGGAGCGATCGCAGGAGTCCACACCAATTTAGGATCGACCATATTGGGACGAGATACTTCCTTGGAAATTTTACCTCCTGTGTATTCTTGGCTAAAGGTTACGACTGGCCAGCCATAGTTTTTCCCAGCCTCGATGAGGTTTAGTTCATCACCACCTCTTGAACCATGTTCGGTTGACCATACTTGTTTGGAGATGGGATCAGCAAATAATCCTTGAATATTGCGATGTCCATAGCTCCAAATCGAAGGATTAGCACCAGCAGTTTTTACAAAGGGATTATCAGAGGGAATAGAGCCGTCATCTTTAAGTCGTAGGACTTTACCAAGCTGACTATTCAGCTTTTGGGCTTGATTGCGAATCAACTCACCATCCAGTTGTAATGGAGGATTGCCTCCATCACCGATCGCAATCAGCATTGTGTCATCGGGCAGCCAAACAATACGCGAACCGAAGTGTTGATTCCCTGATTTTGAAGGTTTCACCTCAAAAATAACTTGTGGTTCTACCAAAGCTTTACCATCAAATTTTGCTCTCAAAATACTGGTGTGATTAGATTGGGAATTACCACTGGAGTATGTGAGATAAACCAAATTATTTTGAGCAAAGCGTGGATGGAGTGAGATATCCATCAAACCTGCTTGTCCAGAAACAAATAAATTGGGAATTTCGGCGATCGCAATTTGCTCTAATGATCCATAGCGAAGGATTTTGACTCGACCCACTCGCTCGGTAATTAGAATCGCGCCATCGGGCAACCATGCCATTCCCCAAGGTCTTTCTAAATCTTTGGCTACTGTAACTTGCTTGAAACTGTTTGGAGTAAGTTTTTTGTTAGTCGGAATCGCCGATGTTGTAGGTTGCGCAACAATTGATGGATTGTTTGTTTCTGGGACAGTACAACTTCCTACGATCAGCGCAATCGCGCCAATTAAAAGGGTGAACGGACGGTGTAAATTCTTCATCGCTTTTGGTTGGTAATTTATAAATGATTATTGTGAATGGCGATCGCTTGTTTGCGATCTCTTACTTCTAATTTATGCAGAATCGTATGAATATGTACCCGCACTGTCCCTGATGAGATGTACAGCAGATCGGCAATCTCTTGATTAGTTTTCTGCTCAGACATCAAAAGGAGAATTTCTTTTTCGCGTCGCGTCAAAGTATCAACTTTTGACCCAGATAAATTCTCAGGTGTAATTTCGGAAGATTGATGTTGAAAAATATTATGGATTTCGGCAGTCGCGGTAGCATCCCACCAAGATGCTCCTGCGATCACCGATCTCATGGCAAGAATTAAAGTCTCGGCGGCAACCCCTTTGAGGCAATATCCCTGCGCACCTGCGGTAACTAAACGCGAGATGAGCGATCGCTCATTGCGTGAAGTGAGTACTAAAATCGGTAAGTTCGGATGATTGAGCTTGAGTTGGCGACAGGTTTCTAGCCCCCCAAGCCCTGGCAAACCGATATCAAGCAGGACAAGATCAAAGGGTTGCTGTTTGGCAAGATCGATCGCCGTTTCTCCATCGTTAGCCTCTGCTAAAACCGCGATTTTGGTTTCCTGTTGCAAACGCACTTGTAAACCAAGGCGAAATAGTTCATCGTCTTCAACTAACAGGATTTTAAGGTGATCTAAGGTCATTTTTTTCAATAAACTTCGGTATGGCAGGATAGTCAGCACAGAGCGCTGCCTATCCTGCTGTTTAGGTAATGTCATGCGATGAATAGGGCAAAGTGGGTAAACGAAAGCCGAATATTGCGCCATGGGGAATACGATTTTCTGCCCAAATTGTACCGCCATGAGCTTCGATAATTTGGCGAGTTAGATATAAACCCAGTCCAGAACCAGTAGCTAAGCGATCGCTTTGTCCTTGATAAAACCGATCAAATAAGTATGGCTTTTCATCAATCTTAATACCTGAGCCAACATCGAGTACTTGCACAACCTGATATGAGGATTGGATTTCTAGCACAACTTCTACTTTTGCGCCTCGTGGAGAATGGTTAATTGCATTGGTTAGTAAATTTGTAAAAACTCGCCGTAATTGGAAAGCATCACCATTTACCCATAGGAATTTGCGAAAGTCCGACTCTCCATAATGCAGATTCAGATAAACGCTGCGGCTTGTAGATAGTCTCAAAAGCGAGGTTGCTACATCTTCCGCTAAGATGGCTAGATTAATTGGCTCTAATTGCAATTGCAAACCTTCTGTTTCATTACGATAGACATCAAGGAGGGTCTCTACTAATCTCAAACTATTCTGATGACTACGGATCATCGTTGCGACTACAGTTTTTTGTTTAGCATGAATAGTCCCAAACTGTTCGCGGTCAAAAGCTTGAAGGGTTTCGATCGCACCAAGTAACGGAGTTCGTAAATCATGGGTCAAAGTGGAAGCAAAGTCTTCGCGGACATTCATGATTTTTTCTTGGGATTGAAGCTGGGCCTGTTGCTGTACCAAAATTTGTTGTGTTTGCCGATCGCGATCGCTTAAGAAACTAGTTACGATTAAAGCCGAAATTGTGACCAGTCGATTCACAATCATTGAAATTTGCACTTCTCCTTGTTTGGGAATCCATATATTTAATAGGGTGAGAATTACGGCTACTAAGGTGAGTTGAAAAGTGCTACGGCGACCCAATTGCGAATTGGCGATGAGGATTGGGCTGATGTAGAGATAACCCATGACATATTCGGGAGGTGTGGAAAATTCCAAAATAATCACTAGCCCAAATAGTCCCACAATTATCCAAAATAAATGCGATCGCCAAGATGGTTCGGATAATTGTTTTGACATTCCTCTAGCTTAGCCTCATGGTTTCTATCAATAATTACATCTCATGCGTTAACTGAACAGCGATCGCCTATGCAAAAAGTTAAACAAATAGCGATCGCCTAAACAATCGAATAGAGCTGCTAAGCCTATTCCTAACAAGCCATCTTGATAAGCAAGTTGATTCGATGGAGTTATACTGTATTTTATCAATCAAAATTTAGTGTTGTCTATGAGGCAATATGTCTGAGTCGATCGCCTTAGAACTTCCCGAACCGTTGGCAAAAAAAGTTAAGGAAATTGCTGCGCTCAATCGTCAAGGGATTGAAGAAATGCTGATTGAATGGATCGATCGCACTATTAATGAGATTCCCATAGATACTTTGCCTGATGAACAGGTTTTGGCTCTTTGTAATTTACAAATGGGTAAACAGCAGCAAAGGATTTTTAGCAATTTACAAGCTCGGAATAGTGAAGGATTGCTTAATGTACAGGAAGTTAAGAAGCTGAATGAGTTAATGCAGGTTTATCGTCATGGTTCGGTACGGAAAGCTAAGGCAATGCAGGTTGCGGTAATGCGCGGATTAATCCCTGCTTTGAATGCTGTCTCATGAGTCGTCCTTATATTGCAGTTGAGGTTGATCGCAATGTTCGTAGTATGGCTAAGAACCGATGTGGCTATTGTCTTAGTCCTCAAAAGTTAGTCATGGCACGTCTAGAGATTGAGCATATCATTCCTGTTTCTAAGGGTGGCAGCAGTGAGGAGTCGAATCTTTGGTTAGCTTGTCCTATTTGCAATAGTCATAAAGCTGGCAAGATTGAGGCGATCGATCCAGTTACGGATGAGGTTGTGGCACTATTTGATCCAAATTTGGGTGGTTTATTTGAACTCAAGCAACACTCAAAATATTCAATTGATTGAATAAATCTAAAACAACCTCTCTAACTACAGGTACTGATACCGAATTGCCCAACTGTCTATAAGCATGGGTATCTTTAGGATGTAGGATAAAAGAATCAGGAAATCCTTGTAATCTCGCACATTCTCTTGGTGTGATTCTTCGTATTCTACCATTATGGACTACGCCTAACTTATGGGCATCACTAGATACAAGGGTAATTGATATACTTTGAGGATCTAAAAACTTGAATACTTCAAAAGACATATTGCCAGCGACAGGATTATATCTACCCTCTGTCTCTTTGAGATAACCTTTGCAAATCAAGCTATTCATAATCTCTACAAGATTTTCATGATTAAAAAAGGTTTTAATTTCATCAATATTAAGCTTTTTTCCGTCTTGGTGTGTACCAAATTTTTTCTTGCGCCTATTAGCGATTAACTCATTCATAAACTCAATTTCTAAATCATTACATTCCCCTTTGATTCCTAATTCCCATGAATGGATTGAATTACCATTACGATGATCAATTAATCTATATCCATGTAGCTTGTCTGGGTTATTGCCTATGAATTTTAGCAGTCTAGCTATAAAGTCTTGAGAACAATCATACTTAGTACTTGGATTTGCTTCTAAAATATCAGCAACAATTTTAGTATTATTAGAACTAGTAAGTGACTCAAATAATGTAAGTTGGCTAAGAGATCGCTTAAATTTATGGGAATCAGTCGCACCCAAGTCAGATTTTAGAGATAAAATAGGTTGCTGATTGTATAGTCCTAAAATATATACTCGGACACGATTTTGAGGAATGCCAAAGTTTGAACTATTTAAAATCAGATAAGATACCCCATAGTTCAAATTTTGTAATCGTTCAATAATTGTCTTGAAAGTACGTCCTTGATCATGACTAGTTAAACCTCGAACATTTTCTAGCAAAAAGGCTTTTGGTTGATACTCACTTAAAAGCTTTTCGATTTCAAAAAATAAGGTTCCTCTAGTATCCACAAATCCTTTTTGTTTCCCAGCGTATGAGAATGGCTGACAAGGAAACCCTGCAAGGAGAAAATCAAATTTCGGAAATTGCTTAATATCGTAAATATCACCATCTGGCTTCTCTTTGTAATTAAGTTCATAAGTCTCTTGAGCATATTTATCTATTTCTGAAGACAATACACATTTAGTTTGAATGCCAAGATTCTGCATAGCTTGCTCAAATCCTAAACGCATTCCACCAATACCAGCAAATAAATCAATAAAATTAATCATTTAACTTTTCTTGAATGAAGTTTGCCAAAATTGCAATTTCTGCTTTTGAGTACGCAACTGTACAGTCGCTGAAATTGCAGATAGTTCCGATAGCTGACGATCTTTGGAAATTACCTGCACCATCAATAACATAGGCAATCCAAAACCCATTCTCATTCATCAACCTAAAGCGATTTTCTGCTTGCCCAGATTTACGCTCAATCACACTATTGGTTGTCACTTGAAAACTAACTTCTATGCCTATTTTTTTTCCATTTCTTTGGACGACTATATCAAATGGCATTCCATCACTCTTGTCATAGCCATTGAGAATAATGGAACCGTTTCGGGTTAATTGATAATCTTGGTTTAGAAACTCTCGTAAAGTCTCTAATACATAAGTTTGAGCAATTTGTCCAAGGCTATTAGTATTTGCTCCTGTAGTAATTCTGCTGACATATAAATATTTTTCACGAACATACTTGTCAATTGCTATCTCATCACCGAGTAAAATGCCAATCTCACATTTTTCTAAGGCAGCTAGATGAGCAACATCCGAAGTTGCTCCATGCAAAAGAATCATAATCAGATCTTTGTGCAACGGAGACAATGGAATGACTTTAGTGATTGAAACACCGTCAATATCAAGCTTTGTATTTCCTGATCCATTGATAGGTAACACTTGAAATTCATATACTTCAGTTTTTTCTCGAAAAACATACTGCATCGCTCGGCGATTTGTAACTGGATCAACTGCAAAAGTTTCTGTGAACTCCCGACCTAATCGCTTAATTAGCTCTCCTCCATAATCAGCGAGAATAACCAGATGTTTTAAAAACAGATTCACCGACATTCCCGATGCTTGTAAAACATCAAAGACCTGATGGGGAGCGTCACCTGACAGTTTCAGAATACTGATAAATCGGTCTTGAGTTGCTATTAACTTGGGAATAACACTCTCTGCGGCAACCGTTGCTTCTAATTCTTTCGGCCACCACTTGACAGCTTTTTTCTCCAGTTCTGCAAATGTACGGTTGTAATTCAATTTCGGATTTCCTGATTTATCATTGATGACAGTTTACCAAAATTACGTCATCATAAATCATGATTATACGAAAATGAAATATATGAAAATGTCAAATTTTTAGCGATCGCCTATGCGCTTAGCCATGAGATGAAATAGGCGATCGCCTCTTGCTCTCGATCTGTCCACTTAAAACCATTACTCAAGTCATATTCAAACAAGGATAGTTTCACACTTTTCGGCGCGTTACTAACCTACAGCAAACTCAGTTGCAGAACGAACTCTAGCAGGTTGAAAGCCTAAAACTATATCTTGGTTCGGCACACCTAATTTCACTAACTCGTAAGCAATACCACCTTCAGTACCATCATATTGAATCCAAATCTTTCCATCCTTAATATCCAGATGCAGTAAACATCCGTAATCCCTTATATTATTACGTTTCCAACCCACATAGACTAGTTGATAATGGTCACGTTCCACATCAAAAATCGTCTGAGCCTCAACGTCATTTGACGATCGCATAGAACGATCTGCTCTTGCCTGCATTAACTGTTGAATATATTGCCTATATATTACTACTTTATCCATTGTTCAATGCTCTCCTTATCTAAGTTATAAACCAAAAGATTCAATTGACTTCGCTGTATAACTCTATTAATAAAGGCTAGATTAAAAAAGGTTTGATAGACAAAATGAGGTACAGCCAAATATAAAACCCTATCTGGTTCTACATCTTCTAAAGCATATCGATAATCTAAAAATTGTCCATGTGCTAAGTGAAAGTCAGAAATTCTTGAGGGGTTAATAAAGCTTTTTACTTCAACCGCAATTTTATCATTCCCTCTATCAGCGCCAATAATCTGTTCAGCCCCAATATCTACATACATTTCCACACCACCTACACGCAATTCGTATGGATCGTGAGTTATTTCCCATCCATCTTTTTTCAGTGCGCGTTTAACAAGATCGTGATATAAATCTTTTGCCATAGAGGATTATTTTATACTAATAAGATCGGATTTTGCTCTGTGCGTAGTCACATTCACAAATAAGTATTTATCGGCAGAGGTTTTAGCGATCGCAATATAAAGATGTTGATCATTCGGAGGTGTCTCTAACAAAAAAGCATCACCCAATTTAACGTTGATGCTTGTCATTACGCACTCAGAACCTCATCTAAATAAGCCTCTCTTGCCGCTTCTTGCCTTATCGCCGCAATCTCCTCAATAGTCTTGCCCATAAACCTCAGCACATCATCAACCACAATCGGAATACGCGAACCATCAGGATCTTTCCATTCAGGTAGATCGTGCGTCCATTCGGCAACATCAAAAGGATTAAGATGCCCAAAAGTTTGGTAAACCTCATGGATAATTTCCTCCTCTTCTTCACAAAGATTGTCAGTGCTAGGATCGTCTAACAGATAGACATTGTGGTTGACATCACGGACAGAAATAAACTTCTTCCAAAGCGGTAAAGCTCCATCAACAGACTTTCCTTTAATCAGATCGTACACACCACTCAGAACGGGACCATAATCCATCGAGAAATAACAATCTCCAGTAATTGTTTGCTCTATGCGTTCCAAAGCTATGCGATCGGCAATATAAAGCATCTTCAGCAAACCTAGATATTTCATAGGCTTACCATGCAACTTTAAAAACATTGCTGCGGCTTCAACAGCTTTTTGAGGATGAAACCGAAATAAAATCGCCATAACTGGTTTCCTGCTCTTACGGCTTTCAATACTATTATAAAACCTTAACCTTTCAATGAATACCTCAACTATAGATTTTAGCGATCTCCTATTACTTAACCATGAGATGACAAGGCGATCGCCTATTTCATCGGACGAACCACACTAACCAATTTACCCAGCAATATCTCCTCTCCCAAAATAGCCGCATGAATTCTCTCAGCTAGAGCCAATCTATCTCCATCATCCGTACAAATAATAATTCCACCATGATCGGGAAGCGATCTATGCAAACGTTTGAAATCCTTGCGATTTAAAGTTAAAACAACTCGCTCATTACTACCCGCAAAATCAAGAACGCGATCATCAGGAATTTTGAGATTAGCATTTCCCGCCTCTTGGACAGTAAGAACATCATGTCCAAAATTGCGTAAATGTTCTACCACCTCATAGGGAAACTGCTCATCAGCATACAAACGACCCATTAGGCTTCTTCATTCTCCTTAATAGCCAAGGCAATTTCTTCAGGATACATAGAAGCATAAAACCAAGCATTTGCTAAATCACTTACCGATAGAGTCGGATAATCTTTTAAAAGTTGAGATTCACTAATACCGATGTCACGAGCGTTAACCAAAACCCACACAGGAATCCGAGTTAAACCAATGCAAGCATCACCACCACATACCCCTAATGTTTTCTGAATACCCCGCCAAGGATTGCCAAGACTTTGAGCTAATATCTGAATTGCCTGTGTTTTTTCATTTTGGCTTAAAGAAAGTAGTTGCGGTTCTAAACTTTGTAAAGTCATAAAATCACTCCAAAACTGCAAGCAGAGAATCAATATCATTATTATACTCACATGACAATACCAATGCCATCAAGATCGTAGCGATCGCCTATATCCTTAGCCAATAATATGAGTTAGTATAATACACATAGCCAATGTGTACCCATATATGTATCAACGCATTAACATCACATTACCCAACGAAACACTACAGCTACTCGATCGCATCGCACCAAAAGGCGATCGCAGTCACTTCATTGACCAAGCCGTTAAGTACTACATCAACACCGAAGCAAAGAAAAATCTACGAGAAAAGCTCAAACAGGGCGCATTGCGTCGCGCAGAGCGAGACTTAGGAATTACTCAAGACTGGTTTAATATCGACGAGGAATCATGGCAAAACGGAAAATAGAATTTCCAAAGAGAGGCGAAATCTATTTAGTTAACTTTGACCCTACTGTTGGCTCAGAAATTCAGAAAACTAGACCTGCTCTCATTCTCCAAAATGATATTTCCAATCAATACAGCCCCATTACCATCGTTGCTGCCATCACCTCCCAATTCGACCCTGAGACATATCCCACAGAAGTTTTAATCAATCCCCCCGAAGGCGGACTAACCGTGACATCTGTTGTACTTCTCAATCAGATTCGTTCCATTGATAAACAACGCTTAGTCAAAAGAATGGGTATCGTCTCCGATCACCTCATGGGATATGTGGATAATGCAATTCAAATTAGCTTAGGATTGATTGAACTATAGAATTAGTTAGCGATCGCCCATAACAAGCTTGCTACAATAAACACAACTCACAATCTCCAAATCACCAACCATGCAAATTATTCTAGAAGTACCCGATCGCCTCGGCGAAAAATTACAACGATTAGGCGATCGACTCCCTGAAACCCTAGATCGCCTGCTTCAAGATATCCCCACCACAGAAACCATCTCTTACCAAGACGATCGCCAAATTGTCGAACTTCTGGCAAGTCAACCCAGTCCTGAAGCAATCCTCGCCATCCGTCCCACACCAGCCTTACAAGCGCGGATGAGCGAACTACTCGAACGCAACAAATCTGGAAGCCTCTCCCGAACTGAAGAATCCGAACTAGATCGCTATTTACTCTTAGAGCATTGGGTAAGACTAGCTAAAGCCCATGCCTATAAACAATTATAGAAATCAGCATGAGCTATGTATCAGTTCCCCTGCGTCGGCTAGTTACCCAACGTGCTGAAGAACAGTGCGAGTATTGTCGATATCCTCAAGTGGCTTCATTCTTTACTTTTGAAATAGAACATATCATTGCTGAAAAACACGACGGCATCACCGAAGCCGAAAATCTGGCTTTAGCTTGCCCTTGCTGCAATCGTTTCAAAGGCACTGACCTCGGTTCCATTGATCCTGAGACAAAGCAGCTAACTCCATTTTTTAATCCTCGTATGCAGCAATGGTCAGATCACTTTTGCTTAGAAGGAGGAAGGATTCTTCCACTTACTCCTGAAGGACGTGTAACTGCTAAAATCCTCCAATTTAATCTTCAGGAACGTGTTATCGAGCGCGAACAACTCATTAGTATTGGGAAATATCCAGTACTGTGAGATCGCCTATGCACTTAACCATGAAATGAAGAGGCGATCGCTAACTAAACACCATCTAAACGCTATCTAAACAGCACAATCTTGAATGTGTTTACAACCTATGCTTAAGTAGGCACAAGGATTCTAAACAAAAAGATATACCTTGTCAGAGTAGAGAAATAGGTTGATGATTTGACTATCACAGCAATTGCTTGATACTTCATCGACTCAAAAGGAAGAAGAAATTTCCATGCTACAAGGATGGATTCAGATAGGAATAACGCTAGTGCTGATTGTAGCGATCGCGCCGATCTTTGGTGGTTACATCGCACGAGTGTTTTTAGGGCAAAAGACATTGCTGGACAAGGCTTTAAGCCCGATTGAAGGACTGATTTTTAAGTTCAGTGGCATTCAGTCTCAAATGCAAATGACAGTTTGGCAATATATTCGTGCAGTTCTATATAGCAACTTTGTTATGGCGATATTGCTATTCCTGATGATCATCTTTCAGGGCATATTGCCACTAAACCCAACGGGAATGAGCGCTCCCAGTTGGGATACAGCGCTACATACGACGATTTCGTTTATTACCAATACCGATCAACAGCACTATTCTGGTGAAACTACCCTCAGTTACTTTACTCAAATGTTGGGTTTAGGATTTCTATTTTTCACCTCGGCAGCGACAGGTATTGCGGTAGCGATCGCATTTATTCGTGGCTTGACTGGACGATCTCTGGGCAATTTCTATGGAGATTTAACACTTGCCATTACCAGAATTTTGTTGCCAATTAGCATTATTGGCGCGATCGTTTTTATTGTCGCAGGTGTACCTGAAACCTTGTCAGTGCCTGTGATTGTCCCGAATTTAGAAGATGGAAATATTAGTCAGGCGATCGCGATCGGCCCTGTGGCGCATTTCGAGATCATTAAGCAACTTGGTGAAAATGGTGGTGGCTTTTTTGGTTCTAATTCCGCCCATCCCTTTGAAAATCCCAATGGCTTTACAAATCTAATCCAGATTTTGACGATGATTTCCATACCTACAGCGCTAATCTTTACCTACGGAGAAATTGCCAATAGCCGTAAGCAAGCATGGCTAGTGTTTGGAATGGTGTTCATTCTTTATGTTGCCTTCATTATCATCGTAGGAATTGGTGAATATCAAGGTAATCCCCTTGTAAATGCGTTGCTCGGTTCACAGAGTCCAAATCTAGAAGGTAAAGAAGTTCGATTTGGTTGGGCGCAATCAGCCTTATTTGCCGTGACCACGACAGGAACAATGACTGGCGCAGTTAACTCAATGCACGATTCGCTGATGCCCAGTGGTGGCTTTATCACTTTGTCAAATATGTTCCTGCAAATCATTTGGGGTGGACAGGGAACTGGAACTGCTTACTTGTTCTCCTATTCGATTTTGGCAGTATTTGTGACTGGATTAATGGTCGGCAGAACTCCTGAGTTTCTGGGACGCAAGATCGAGAAGAGTGAAGTGGTGTTGACTAGTTTCTTGATTTTATTAATTCACCCAATTTTTATTCTGATTCCCAGTGCGATCGCTTTAGCATTTCCCGATCAGTTATCTGGAATTAGCAATCCAGGATTTCATGGACTCTCTCAAGTGGTTTATGAATATGCTTCGGCAGCAGCAAATAACGGTTCTGGATTTGAAGGTTTAGCAGATAGTCAACCCGCAGCAACAGGGCTATGGTGGAACCTTAGCACTTCCGTTAGCTTGCTGGGTGGTCGTTATATTCCTCTAATTGCTCTGTTGCTGTTGGCTGATGGGATATCTCGTAAGCAACCTGTTGCCATGACTACAGGCACATTACGAACTGATACTGTTCTATTTACTAGCGTTACGGCTGGCGTGATTTTGATTATGGGTGCATTGACTTTCTTCCCTGTGTTGGCTCTCGGCTCTGTTGCTGAAGCTTTTTTGATTGCTAGAGGTGGCTAAATCTATGAATAAAACTTCATCTCATGTACCAAGTGGAACTCGCGAGTCTCGTAGACATACGCCTAAAGCGTCGATGGCAGGACTCTATCCACGCGCCATTCGTGATGCCTTCCGTAAACTGAATCCACGTATTGCCGTTCGTAATCCTGTCATGTTTATGGTCTGGGTTGGCACGATTGTCACATTGCTCGTAACCATTGATCCAAATCTCTTTGGCAATGTCCAAGCCGATCCCACTCAACAGCGTATTCTTAATGGCTCGATTACCCTGATTCTCTTTTTGACGGTGGTATTTGCCAACTTTGCAGAGGCGATCGCAGAAGGACGTGGTAAAGCCCAAGCGGACTCTTTACGAACCACGCGATCGGACACGATCGCTAGCAAAGTATTGCCTGATGGCTCTATTCAACCAATCAGTTCTACAGAATTGCGCCGTGGTGATTTAGTCAAGGTTAAGATTGGCGAAATGATTCCCGCTGATGGCGAAGTGATTGCAGGTTTAGCCTCAGTGGATGAATCAGCCATCACAGGCGAATCTGCTCCCGTCCTCAAACAGCCAGGCACAGATATTTCGAGTTCCGTCACAGGTGGTACTCGCGTGGTTTCCGATGAATTGACAATTAAGATTTCGGCTGATCCTGGGCAAGGATTTATCGATCGCATGATATCTCTTGTTGAAGGCGCAGAACGCACGAAAACTCCTAATGAAATTGCTTTGACAGTGCTGCTAACAGTGCTTACACAGGTATTTCTAATTGTGGTTGCAACCATCACGCCGATCGCCAATTATGTGAATACACCCACGACGATCGCGATCTTAGTTTCTCTACTGGTTGCTCTAATTCCCACCACGATAGGCGGCTTATTAAGTGCGATCGGTATTGCAGGTATGGATCGCGTCGCGCAATTTAATGTGATTGCTACATCGGGTCGAGCAGTCGAAGCTTGCGGTGATATTAATACCTTAGTACTTGATAAAACTGGAACGATTACCCTTGGCAATCGCCTCGCTGATGAATTTATCCCAGTGAATGGACATTCACTTTCAGAAGTAGCCACTGTGGCTCTTGCCGCAAGCATCTTTGATGAAACTCCTGAAGGGCGCTCCATCGTGCAGCTAGCCGAACAATTAGGAGCGATCGCTACTTTTGATCGCGACCAAGCTAAAGGTATTGATTTCTCCGCACGTACTCGCATGAGTGGGACTGATTTACCAAATGAGATCGAAGTTCGTAAAGGTGCAGTAGATGCGATTCGTGGATTTGTGCGATCGCGATCGGGTGAAGTGCCTGAAGAATTTGAGGCTGCCTATGAGAAAGTCTCAAAACTCGGTGGCACGCCTTTGGGAATCTGTCAGGGTGGCGATCTTTATGGGGTAATTTATCTCAAAGATATTGTCAAATCAGGACTGCGAGAAAGATTTGACCAATTGCGTCGGATGGGTGTGCGCACGATCATGCTCACAGGAGATAACCAGATTACGGCTTCTGTGATTGCTCAGGAAGCAGGAGTCGATGACTTCATCGCTGAAGCAACACCCGAAGACAAAATCGAAGTCATTCGTCGCGAACAGTCTCAGGGCAAATTAGTCGCCATGACAGGAGATGGCACAAATGACGCGCCAGCCCTAGCACAAGCTAATGTGGGTGTTGCCATGAATTCAGGCACACAAGCCGCCAAGGAAGCCGCAAATATGGTGGATTTAGATAGCGATCCGACTAAGTTAATTGATTTAGTGGCGATCGGTAAACAATTGTTGATTACTCGTGGCGCTTTAACCACTTTCTCGATCGCAAATGACATCGCTAAATACTTCGCGATTATCCCCACCATATTTGCCGCCGCAGGGATCGGATCTTTGAATGTGATGGGACTAAAAAGCCCCCAGTCAGCAATTCTGTCAGCTCTAATCTATAACGCCCTAATTATTCCTGCGCTCATTCCCCTCGCTTTAAAAGGTGTAAAATTCCGACCTCTCACCGCCGATCAACTATTGCAAAGAAATATTTTGCTTTACGGTTTGGGTGGAGTGATTGCTCCGTTTATTGCGATTAAGTTTATCGATGTTCTATTGCCGATTATTTAAAGTAAGCTTAATGAATCTGGTCTAGTTAACACAACTTTATGCAAGCACAATTCATTGCTCATAGTCTCAATTCTGATACAGTCAATCCTTTTGATCAAGCGATTGAGCAAGTTGTGCATGAAGAAGGTTTACCTGTAATAGTTACTCCTTACTTTTCATTGTCAGTAATTCAAAATATATGTAGCGAAGTAAACTCTATTTTGCAATTAGTGACTAATTTGGAAGAGATTAGAAACAATATTAGGAGTGAAAATGAGTTTGAATCATTTGCTCAGCTAATTGAAAATAATCAGCTAACATTATTTGATATCCCAGCTCTTCACGCCAAAATATTTGTGAGAGGATGCAAAGCTCTGATTGGTTCAGCCAATTTCACAAATTCTGGACTTGGACAAAATCATGAGGCAAGTATTTTCGTACATAATGCACAATTCACTTTAGAGATATTTAAATGGGTTGAGAGCTTAACTAATGGTAGAGATTCAATTAATTTGGAGCAACTAAGATCAGCTTATCAATCAGCATTAGTCCTGAAAAGAGTTGAAACCAATGAAAATCAGGCAGTCTCTAAAACATATTTTGCCAAGTCGATCAAGGTCTCTAAATCTAAATATGGCAAGAAAAAAGAACCTAAACAAAACTCTAAATTGGCGTTAGAAATTAATACAGAAGTTGTCCAGATCGTGCAAACTGTCTTTCCTAGAAAAGCAGATCTGTTGAAAGCTTTAGAGCTAATTAATAGGCTTAGAAGTGCTGTAAACGATCAGCAATTTTTAGATAGAGGATTGTCTGTAACATTTAGAAGTAATAGTCGATTAGTCCTAAATCTAGGTCAATGGAAAGTGTTAACATTCAAATGCATTCCCAAGAAGTCAGTTTTAGAGATAACTCTATGTATTGATTTTTCTGAATATACTGATTTAGAAGGACAATATGCTTGGAAAAATGATATTGCCCTTGAATCAATAGATTTTGCTTTCAAAGAACACAAGTTTGATGAGCGATGGTCGAATGGAAAAGACGTGAGACTTGTATGCTTTCCTTGGGGTTCAAATATATCAATACCTGAAAAGCTATTAGAGAAATGGCATACAGCAATTCTCACAGCCAGAGAAGCATTTCACCATTGGCAATCAAGTTCTTATATGCGATGGCATAGACCAGAGTTAGCAGAATTTTTGTTTTCAGCAAATTCTGAATCCCTAGATCTAATTTATCCACCAAACAAATAGGCAGTAATCAATATGGAATCACTTAAAAACTTACATCTTTTCACTTTATTGAAGCCGAAGCACTCAGTATCAGTCAAATTATTTTGCTTGATGCTTTTCAACCTAATCATAGCTCCCGCAGTCTATGCCGCCAATGCTGAAAGCTTCACCAAATTTCAAGCCTATGCTCTAGGACTTCTAGGAATTGTTACCTTTGCCTTCTCAATTTATCTCTTTGCTGTCATGTTTCAACCTGAGAAATTTTAAATTAATTACGAATTACGAATTACGAATTACCCAAAATCTATGAATGAAATTATTAAAGCTATTCGCGTCACCGTTGCCCTTTGGGTGCTAGTTGCCGTGATTTATCCTGCGGGAATATTAGCGATCGCGCAATTACCGTTTCTCTCAAATCAAGCCAATGGAAGTTTGATTCGTAACGCTCAAGGACAAGTAGTTGGTTCCGCCTTAATTGGACAGCCATTTACAAGTGACAAATATTTCAATAGCCGCCCCAGTACGACTAATTACAGCACCGCCGATCCTAAGAAAGATGATGCTGGCATTCTCAAAACAGGCGTTTCAGGAGCCAGTAACTTAGCGCCAAGCAATCCCGATCTTCTAAGTCGAATCAAGGGTAAATCCGATCCCGATCCCAGTAAGGTGATTGTAGGCGATATACCTCGACTCCAATCAGCAGGAATTCAACCAACCGCCGATCTGATTTACACCTCTGGTTCTAGTCTCGATCCACACATTACCCCTGAAGCCGCAAAAGCTCAAATTCAAAGAGTAGCTCTAGCCCGCAAAGTTGAACCTAGTAAGCTGGACTCACTCATTCAACAAAATACCGATCGCCGCTTTCTCGGTGTCTTTGGTGAGGATGGCGTGAATGTCTTGAAATTAAATTTGGCGATCGATGCGATATCAAAAGCTTAGAATAAGAAATGTAATGGTAAGGGCAATTCATGAATTGCCCTTACCATTACATTTCTTGCCTTTGTGTAATTCCTAAAAACATCTAAAAAACCAAAATATGCCATACAACAATTACAAAAAGATTGATGAAGTACTAGGCGAATTTGAAGTTACCTATGCCGAGCAGAACTTTATCCAAATATCTGAAATAGAAGTGTCTACATACTTTGAATCTGAGATTGAGTTAACCCTGCGAGAAGGCGTATATAAAAATTCAGAATATGCCCTTTGCGAAACCTTAATTTATCCCACACTTAGAGAAGTATGGAAACTCTATAAAAATGATTTATTACTCTGGAGTCATCAGCCCCTCAATTATGATGAAAATCTATGTGGTATTCCTGACTACATGGTGGCAAAGCGATCGCCAATGGGCAGAATCTTCCTCGAAAATCCTTTTTTGATTATCGTTGAAGCTAAAAAGGATAACTTTGAAGAAGGTTGGGCGCAATGTATTGCGGAAATGATCGCTGCTCAGAGAATTAATCAAAGGCACAATCCAATATCCACGCCGATCTTTGGCATTGTATCTACTGGTGTAATTTGGGAATTTGCCATGCTTGATGAAAATCTGGGTAAGAAACATTTTATAAAAGAGATTCCCATTTATACAATCCAAAACTTAAAGTTATTATTCGCTGCACTGAGATATTTATTTGAACAGTCTAAACTACAGCTAGTGAATGTCCCTTCATCATGATTAAGACCCATCGTCGAGGTAAGCATAAAATATTTATCGGTATGAGTCCTGGGGTTGGTAAAACCTATCGGATGCTAGAAGAAGGACATCGTCTTAGAGCAGAAGGAATTGACGTAGTAATTGGCTTACTGGAAACTCATAATCGGGCTGAGACTGAGGAAAAAGCAATCGGCTTAGAACTTATCCCACGCCAACAGATTAAGTGGGAATCAGTAACGCTCACGGAAATGGATACTGATGCGATCGTTAAGCGACAGCCTCAATTAGCTCTAGTAGATGAATTAGCTCATACCAACGTCCCTAATGCAGAACGCGAAAAACGCTATCAAGATGTGGAGATCTTGCTCGAAGCTGGAATTGATGTCTATTCAACCGTAAATATTCAACATATTGAGAGCCTTAATGATACCGTAGCAAAAATTACGGGAGTGATTGTGCGTGAACGCATCCCCGATCGCATTTTAGAAGCCGCCGATGAAATTGTGGTTGTCGATGTTACACCAGAAACCTTACAGGAACGTTTGCGTGACGGAAAAATTTATGCCCCCGAAAAGATCGATCAATCTCTTAACAACTTCTTTCAGCGTCGCCATTTGATTGCTTTACGAGAGTTGGCTCTGCGCGAAATCGCTGACAATATCGAAGATGATTTTGAATCTCATAATCAGTCAGGTTCCGCAACAACTATTATCTGTAATATTCATGAACGGGTTTTAGTCTGCGTTTCCACCTATCCCAATTCACTCCAATTATTGCGAAGAGGAGCAAGAATCGCGGGATATATGCACGCTCAACTCTATGTTTTATTTGTGGATGATCCTGATCGCTTTTTAACAAAAGCTGAAAGTCTCCATATAGAAACCTGTGAGCGTCTGTGTAAAGAGTTTTCAGGTGCTTTTATTCGAGTGCGAAATAGTCAGCCTTTAGATGCGATCGTGGATACGGCAAAAAATTATCGAATTACGCAAATTGTGATGGGTGAAAGCCAGAAGTCACGCTGGCAGATCTTGTTTAAGGGTTCGCTCACGCAAAGGATTTTACGAGTACTCAAAAATGTGGATATTCACATCATTTCAACCAGTAAAGTAGAAGATGTCAATAATTCTTGAATTTATAGACCTTCAATATCTGGAGCAGCAGCAATTTTGTAGACTAGGATCACTTTGGCTTGAGAATAGGGTGGGAGATGCAAATTCCAATTGCAAAAACCGTTGATATCGGGTTGGATGCGATCGCTGGTTTCATCCTGAACTACTTCAATTTTTACCTTCTCCAATTCTGATACAGGTATTCGCTCAGTCATGGTGATTTTTCTAGTTTCATCGCCAATATTTGAGAGAAAGATACTGACAGTGTTGGTAATAGTATTCCATTGGGTGAGATGATTCTTTTCTCGTTTTTGGGACTGGGTGCGCTGGACACGCATATTAGCATCAGTTCCCCAACCAAGGGCAAATTTTTCTTGGGGAGCGATAAAAGATACAGTTGTTCGCCCGACATATTCTGTAGACCGCACTAGATCGACGGGGCCAGCCAAAATTGGTAATGTGGAGTTATTAGTTTGTTCGCTTTTAAGAACGACTTGCAGAGCTATTTCGGGCATAAGCACATACTCAATCTTGGCTAAGGATTGAAATTGAAATAGTGGCACACGATAGGGATTACCATTGGAGGGAATATTCGCTTTTTTTGGGGCACGGAGAGTTCTCACTTCACCGCCATCATCAACCCCAGGTAAATCGATCGCATCTGGTCTTGCGCCTGCGCCTAGCCCCGTCGTTTTAACCGTTTGATCGCGCATTTCTATGGCTATCTTCTTCGCTTTTTCGCGGATATTCAGCCAATCATCGGTGAGTAAAGGTGGCTCAGTGCCAAGGGAGGCGCGAGCGGTGGAAAAGACTAAATCCACATTTAGCCAGTCTTCGCCTGTGTTTTGCCAAATGCAACCATCGGTACGGAAGGTTAATTGCGAATTTTCTCCAGTTTGCTTATCTCCCATCTGTAACTGGGCTTGATGATAGGGTCGCCAGAAGGCATTGGGAACAACATAATCAAAAGCTAGTTCATATTCACCAGTTTCAGCGATCGCTAAATCCGCTTCGAGATGCGCCGTAAAAATCTGATCGGGTCTAGCTTCAGCTTGAATACGGCTTACCAGCCGCTCGATCGCAGATTTCAACTTTGCCTGTGCATGGTAAGTATTGAGGATTTCGCTACGAGCTTCCCGCATTTTTTGAAATAGTGGCTGTAATTGCGATCGCCAAGCCATTGGATCAACTTGTCCCCATGCCGCGTCAATGGGCAACTCTTGCAAAGCTTTTTCCAAAATTATGCCGATTTGTTGAAACTGGTCTTCAAGTTGTTGGCGATCTTCAGTGAGGACATTGTATTGATCGAATTGCGATCGCCATTCAATCTTTAACTCTTCTAACAAACCTGAGCGCTCGGATTCCTTAATTAACATCCGTCGGCGCACACGTACATCATTTACTCTTGCACCAGATATGCGATCGCTAAATTCAGCACGAAGGGATTTATCAGAGAGAATGGGCGCAACTTTAGCAACATGAACGCGCCAAAGTCCTGATGTTAAAGTTACCTTTGCCATCCGTTGAACTTGAGCGCGATCTTCGAGTAGCGTCACGGTAGTAACAGGAGCATTTAGATCTAGGGTCTGAATTTCGGTTGATATCATGTTCTATTCCTCTCTCCGATTACCGTTAACTAATTCGTTATCCACAAAAGTCTTAATTGTATAGTCGGCGGTTAATTCCGTTTCACCACCTGCGGGAACGCTAATTTGCCAACGATAGCCGCCTTTAATCACGGCATTACGCTCTTGCTGTTCGTATTTCTCCCATGCTGGGGCAACCTGTGTTACCGTCACATCTACTTTTACGTCAGCTTGTGGCACAGGAATACGTTCGCGCACTTCGATTCTGGCATCTCGCCCTAGTCGATTAGCGATCGCAATATGAATACTGTGACGCAACTCGTTAAAGGCAACCAGACTCATGCCCGATCTCACTTCTTTAAAGGAAGTATTTCGGGCGACTTTGATTGACTGTTCCACGCCTAAGCCTAGTTCCATTTGTCCTTTAGGTGGCACTGTATTAATCTGCGTTGAGAGAATATATTCACCATCCACATAGACATCCGTAGAGCCTGCTAACAATGGCGATCGCAGTGGGTTGCGAAGTTGAGCAATCCGAAAAACGTTAGTGTCTTCACGGGGGACGACGATATAGCGCAAGTCAATCTCCGCATTCTCTTCCAGCAATGCAACTGAATGAAACTTCCCATCGGACGGAATATCAACAAGTCCCGTTCCAAGATATGCAAAGTCGAAAGCGCCTACCATTTGCCGCACATTGACCGTACCCGCAGGTAAATGAGTGTTCTGGCAAGCAGCTAGACTTAGCGCTTGTTGCAAAACTACGGCTAGATCGAAGTTAACTGTCATTTGCGATCGCTTCAGCGACTCCAAATAGATCGTCTGCACATCAGGCAGGCTGAGTCTTCCGCGTTGCGAGGTATTACTAGGATCAGCCAATCGCATCAGACCATAATTCTTAATCTCTTGGACAGGATCAAAGATAAATGCTGAGGCTGGAGCGACTGGGCTTTGAACACGGCTCTCGTATGCTTGGGGAGCAGCCATTGACCGACTCATAGCTGGTTGAGAAGACTCTGCTTTTCGACTCCGTGAGGACGTTTTCACTGGAGATGGAGCCCCCTTGCTGAATGTATTCTGCAACATAGATTCAAGATCATCAAATTCGGCATTCATTTCCATCGAAACATCTGCTACTCTAGTGCTAGTATGAACCATTCCAAATAGTTCATGATTATCCGAAACTGAGTCTGTTTTAAAACTTTCAATCCTCTGACTAATAACGGACTGCGTGACTGTTGATAATGGCAGTAAAATTGGAATCTGAAAATTTTGCGAAACTGAAGTAGTGCTAATTGCGTTATAGGCGATATATCTCTGAAGATCGTAATCTTCAAAAAGAATCTCTGCTCCCTTCGGTGGATTGCGCCAAGCTTTTTTGGACGCGAATGCTTGCGATCTCCCTAATCTCAAAGAAGGTAACTCTGGTAACTCACACCAACCCGTCGGCGTAGCAGTCGAAAGCTCGATCTGAACACCAGACCAATCCTCACCAGTACGCTGACAAATCAAAGCCCGCAAGGCGATCGCTGCCGTATTAGTGGCGCTATTGAGCCGACAAACATAAGTAGGTGTCCATTTTGCGCCCTGCACAAAATATTCCACAATCAGTTGGAGGTTTTCAGGCACTGGCAAAGATGCTGCTTGTCGCTCGCTTACTTGCAAACGAGCGACAATGGTTTTGCGTAACTCATTTTCTTTGGCAACATTCGCATTTGAAGCAAGGATTTGCTGTTGTTGCAGATCGCGGAGATTTTCGATGGCTTTTCGCAATTGCATATCAAGTTCGCGCTTTTCTTTGATGCGTAACTGTTTCTGCTCATCCTTGAAATTTGCTAAAGCTACTCTTGCTCCTGTTGGTGAGGTTGGTGGGGCTTTGCCATCTTCTCCTATAGGGCGATCGGGGACATTCAACACATTCAAAGCCGCCACTTCTATAGCAATTACACCTTGGAGATCATTTAAGCGATCGACCTCAGCTTTTGCTGACTGGATTAATTCATCTAAATCTGATATCGGAACTTCCACAGGTGATGGGACACTCAAACCAACCCGTACATCTGTAACAATTACATTTTCCTCTGTCCCAGTTTCCCTATTGTCCACCCGCACTCTGACACTCGCATCATCTAGAGCCAGCGGTAATCCCACGATCTCGACTTCGACATTTTCAGTATTTTCATTTTGCCATGCGATCGCTGACAGACTTGCCAAACGTCTCACAGTGGAGCCTTCGGAGTAAACTTTAACTTTTTCGATTTTGGAGGCAAGTTGGGCGATCGACATAAATTTATTCTTTATACAAATCTTGTCCTGTTTTCTTGAATTTATTATATACGCCTAAAAATAGAGATCTCCTAATTATTCACTTTGATTTACTGGCGTTGTTTAAGAAATAGGCAAAAGTCAAGAATTTCTTCAACTAATGAGTCGAGGGCTTTTACCAGTAAACAGAATAATAGCGATCTCCCCTTCAACAGGTAAATAATTTCGCTCTTCTAGGTAAATACTCCCTACAAAAACCATCTTGATCTTCATCTGGGACAATACAAACCCTTCGGATGTAGGATCTTTAATAACCATTCATAGCAAGCTTGCTCATCTAATAATTTTGTCAGGGGAAATTTGAACATCGTATCTCTGCCGATTCATAAAAATGTCTCCCTCCTAATTTTGCCATTTCACCTGCTTCCTCATATGAGCGATGATTTACTCGTAATTGAAAGCAAGTATACTAAAGAATATATCTGTATTTAATGTTAAGACTGTAGATGCGAGTAAAGATTGAGAACGACGTTCTATTTATTCATCGAGAGGATGTACCGAAGTATAACAAGCAAGGTTCAATTGTGCGTAATAGCTACTTTTGGGCTTTGCGATCGATCGCAGGTCGAGCTAACTCTCGCTATGATTGGGAATTTGAATCAGAAGTATGGATTGCATTGCAGAGAATGTTAATCTCTTTTGCGGAGTCGGGATATTTGCCCACCCGCGAAACTCAGTTAGAATTTGCCCCTGAGACAGAAGAAATCCCCAAATTATTGCGATTAGTTTCCACAATTGCTATTGATGAATAACGGGAAATCCCTAATTTATGTGTAGGGACAGTTCATGAACTACCCCTACACATAAATTATACCAATTCACAAAAGTGTGGCAACACTTTTGTGAATTGAAAACCAAACCCAGTAAGGGTTTTAAAAACACAAAATGGCGTAGCCATTTTGTGTTTTGGTATTTTATTCAACTTGGAGGGTAAATACCCCACCGCTCTGCGGTGTTAGTACGTTCTAGTAAAAAAGAATTTGATACCCCGTCCGCTTGCGGCGGGGTGATTCATTGATGATTAGGTCTTAATCTTGGTAATTGCTGCCTTTGGTAGTAGAAAAATTTTGAAAACTGATAGATTGAGTGTTAAAAGCTCTAAAAATCAACCGAATCTATGAAACTTGCCTTTATTATTGATCCGATCGCCAAACTAGATCCTGCCCATGACACCAGCGTAGCGCTGATGGAAGCAGCTTGTCGCAAGGGACATGAGGTATTTATTACAAATATGAATACGCTCAGTGTCAAAGATGGCAAAGCGTGGGCTTTTTTGCAATCCTCCAAGATCTATCCTGTGCCCCTAGTAGATGGTAAATGGCAAGTTCCAAATCCTTGGTATGAAGTCGCAGAAGGGAAATTTCAGCCTTTAGAAGATATGCAATTTGTGTGGATGCGTCCCGATCCACCTGTAACAACGGAATATCTCTATGCAACTTATATTCTCGATTACGTTGATACTAGCAAAACTAAAGTTCTTAACTCACCACAAGGTATCCGTGCTGCTAATGAGAAAATGTATGCGCTGCAATTTACTAAGGCAATTCCCAAAACGATTGTGACTGCTGATAAAGGGACAATTCGCGATTTTGTGGCGGCTGTGGGCAAGGCAGTTATGAAGCCACTGGGCGGCAAAGGTGGCGAGGGAATTTTGTTTTTGGAAGTAGGCGATCGCAATATGAATTCGATGATCGAAATCAGTACGAATATTGGCAAAACTCCTGTGATGGTGCAGGAATATCTGCCCGACGCACAAAAGGGCGATAAGCGGATTATTTTGCTGGATGGCGAACCAATTGGTGCAGTTAATCGGGTTCCCCAGTCGGGAGAGTTTCGCGGCAATATGGCAGCGGGTGGCAGTGCAGTTCAGGTCAATATTACCGATCGCGAACAGGAAATATGCAACCAACTCGCACCAATTCTAAGGCGTGATGGCTTGATGTTTGTTGGTATTGATGTTATTGGCGGCTACCTCACCGAAGTCAACGTCACTAGCCCCACAGGTGTCCGCGAAATTGATCGCCTTGATGGTGTGTGTTTAGGAGATCGGGTGATGGATTGGCTAGTAACCCTCGCATAAAATCCAAAAAGACAAATTGCCCGCGTAGCGGGCAATTTGTCTTTTTGGATTTTATGTTTTAGTAGCTTACTGCAAACTTTGACTAGGTTAGAATTGATATAGAACATCTATAGCAATTCTTTCAGAAATGTCCTTTTTATCTATGAAGTTTTTCAGCTTAGAATTTATGCAAAAAGTTAAAGCTCACGTCAAAGTCTGGACGCGATCGCTAGCCGCAGTTTCTTTAGTTGCGATGATCGTATTTGGTGGTGCTCACGAAGCTTTTGCCAAACGCTCAGGTGGTCGAATTGGTGGAAGCTCCTTTAAATCTGCACCAAGTCGTTCTGCGCCATCCAATTCGGGATATAGCGGCAGCAGCAATAGCTACTACAACAATAGCGGTGGTGGAATTCCCTTCATACCCTTTATGTTTTTTGGCGGCGGTGGTGGTGGACTGTTTACGATCCTGTTATTGGTGATTGTTGCAGGCGCTGTCATGCAAGCATTTCGTGGTCGGGGAGATGGCGAAGGCATTACTGGCATGGCTAGCAAAGTTACTGTTGCCAAAATCCAAGTTGGTCTACTCTCCTCAGCGCGATCGCTGCAACAAGAGTTAACTCGCCTAGCTTTGGAGTCGGACACCTCCTCCGTTGAAGGTTTAGCCACCGTCACTCGCGAAACTGCCATCTCCTTGATGCGTCATCCAGAATATTGGGTCTATGTCAGCAGCGCTAATGAAAATACCAAGTTTGCCCTTGCTGAACAAAAGTTTAATAGCTTGGTAATGTCCGAGCGTAGCAAACTCAATGAGGAAGTATTGAGTAATGTCGGCGGTCGGGTACTGCAAGGCAAAACTGCGGCAACATTGCCTAGTACAGGTAGCCTCGACCTCGAAGCGCCAAGCGAATATATTGTGGTTACGCTTTTACTTGCAGTTGCGGGTGATAGCCTCAGCAAATTGCCTCCTTTACGTTCTACCGCAGATTTGCAGTCAGCCTTATCCGCGATCGGTTCTGTGCCTGCGGACAACCTGTTGGCAGTAGAGGTACTGTGGGAACCGCAGTCTGAGGACTATACGCTCACAACTGATGAGGTGCTAACCATATATCCTGATCTTGTCAGAATCTAGTTTTGTTGGACTTTTTGCGTCCACCCAGAGCAAAAAATTAAAGGGTCACTATGCGACCCTTTAATTTTTTGGGTTTAAAGATTTACAAAATCTCTGTTAAAGCTATGGTGTTAAGCGTCAATCTGTGGTATCACTTACCAGTATTATTTTTTCTTATTTATTCTGAGACAAGTCTAAAGTATTGTGATTTGGCTAAGATAGCGATAAAAACTTCACAATTTGATTATAAATTCGGGTATGGCTAAGTGCGCATGGTTAATAGAGTGAATAGGATCGACATATGAAGCAGAGTACAGATAATAAATATACAAATAGCTCAGAGCAGCCTTATGTAACTCAAGACGTTGATGCTTATACAGACAACGTTGATAACTTAATGGACGATCTGTTTGGAGATGTCGAATCCACACTCCATGTTGATTATGCTAAGCAGCGATCGCTTAGACAAAAAAATTCACAAACCAAGCAAAGCAAAACATCATCTCCCTATGCTTCTGTGCAAGCCTCAAGCTCAGACATAGTAGCAATTCCTAAACTTGACACCTCCGAGAAAGATCTGTCAACGTCAAAGGATACTGTCAGCATTACCAAGCTTAATGTTGCTGATATTGCTTTACCCCCCATATCTAAACAAGATGTGCTCTGGATTCAACCCTACATTATGCGGAATCCAGAGCCGACCAGTAACCTACCCCCGACACCACCTGAGCCAGTAGTCCCGAAATATAATCTGCTTGATCGCCTCTTGCTAGTCTTTGCTTGCAGCTCTGCCCTAATCGCAGCAGTAATGTGGACAATTAATCATGGAATTTGGTTGGGTAGGCAATCAGTCAGTGTTGCTCAAGTCTCGGCTAAAGACACAGTCTCCAATAAAGCCTTTGGCGAAGAAATTAAGCGGATGTTGTTGGAAGTAGTAGACAAAAATCGGGCGATCGCAGCTAATGTCAATAACACCATTGGCGGCAATATGCCCCTTATGGCTGCACCCCTAGTCGGCAATATGCAATTACCTGTGGGGACAAATAATCCTTTTGTGAATGGGTTGCAGCAGCCAATGTATGTGCCTGTGTACCAACCACCTGCTTTAAGCAATAGTGGTAATTCCCCATCTCCTCTTGCATTGCCACCCGTCACATCCAATAACTCGATTGATGTGTCTAACTCTGCGACAACGACCAGACCAAATGCAGTTACTCAAGTCATGGCTGCGCCTGCGCCATCTTATACATTGATAGGTGTACTTGACTTAGGCGATCGCTCTACCGCAATGCTTGATATAAATGGCTCTGTCCAATCTATTGGACTAGGCAAAGCGATCAGCAATACAGGTTGGATTTTATCCCGCGTTAGCCAGCAGGAGATCATCCTCAAGCGCGGCAAGGAAACTAAAACTATCTTTGTTGGGCAAAAATTCTAATATAGTCCTAAAACCAAACGATAATTGCGGCGCTTCGCGCCGCAATTATCGTTTGGTTTTGTCTATGCCAATGTTGATATTGAGTTACAATTTTTCTGGAAAGCGCCTAAAACATCTGAGGAAAGTATATGGGGTTAATAGAGGATATATCTCGCTTTTTAGAGACCCGCCTAGAGGAGTTTATTCGCAATAACCCACAGATTGAGTTGCAAATCCTCGAAGATAAATTGCGACAACAAGAAGAAGAAATAGCGAAACTAATCGTTAGCTCGAAACTGGAGGAGAAACAACTCCAAGATCGGATTCTGGAAATAGCCGAAGAAATTCGCGTCTGGCATGATCGCACCGTTAAAGCAGAATCCTTTGATCGTCCTGACTTAGCTAGTGCGGCTAAAGAACGTGAAGCTGCGCTCTTGCGGCAAGGCAACCAAATCTGGGCGCAGATGGAGCTTGTCAAAAAACGCGCCACTGATAGTCAAACGCTACATGTGCAGATCCAAGAGCGACGCAAAGAAGTACAAGCTAAAGTCGCTGAAGCTGCTAAAACTGCCAAAGCAAAATCACCAACTAGTACTCCTTTAAATTGGGACAATCTTTATACTCCACCGTTTCGAGATCCTAACGATAAGTTAGAGGAAACTTTTCGTCGTTGGGAAATGGATGAAGAACTAGAACGACTCAAACGCAATATGGGCAAATAAAATCCACAATAAGCGAGGTTCTTTACGTCTCAATTATTGTGATCGCTATATTTTTTACGCACTAGTAAAATTTGCAAACCATCATGCTATAATAGGAAAGCGTCAAAAATGCAACGGGATGTAGCGCAGCTTGGTAGCGCACCACTTTGGGGTAGTGGGGGTCTTGGGTTCAAATCCCAACATTCCGATTTCGTAATAAAAAAGCAGATAAATTGTCGTGCAATTTATCTGCTTTTTTATGTAGCGAATACACTATCAATTTCACGCAACATCGCTTCTTGGCTGCTTTCTCCAAACTCTATCCCTCCACCTAATGGAGGGCAAAAATAGTCCTGCTTGATTGGGTCAAAGCTTTCCGATACTAAAATTTTGTTGTCTTTGCGGAATAAGCAAATGGAAATTGGTCTGATGCGTTGAGGCTTATGCGTTGAGGCTTATCCATAGGTCTAAATTTCGGGATGTGTGATGCCGATCGCAAATTACCACGCTTAAGATCACAGGAACCAGAACTTGCGATCGCAGTCCTAACATTTAAACAAAGATATCTTCAATGTTATAGAAAAAACTTTTTATATTCCACCAATTATGATCCTCAATTCCCTGAATGAAACTCGCTCCATTGAAGTTATGACCATCGCTGGTAGAGAGCGCGGGATTGTCTTCTTAGGAAAAACTTTTGTCGCTGATAAATCCTATGACACCTTAGATGATGCGATCGCTGCTACTAAGAAAGATATAGACCTAGGTGTTGCTGTAGTCATCACACCTGATGCAGATCAATTTCGAGTTTGGATATTAGTACCAGATCAAATGATTCTTCAAGCTGCTTAGTCAATCAAGATTAAAAAGGGTTATAGCCCTTTTTGTTAGGACAAACTTAAAAAACAAAAGAGAGTTGTAGCGCAACTCTCTTTTGTTTTTTAAGTGGCTATAGCAAGAACAAAAAGCAGAAGCAATATAAAAAATGGTCGCTACTTTTTTGTTCTTGCTATGTAGAGGCGATCGTGCTAGATTATTTGAATATCGTACTTTAATCAAAAATAGGCTTATGGAAAGTGACGATCCGCATCAAAGTAAGTTCAGGCAATTCAGAGATAGTAAGCACCATCAATTTTCACCAAATATACAATTGCCGACCAATCAGGTCGTAGTGAATATTGGCACATGGACAAAAGAACAGGTTAGTAATCTTGCCGAAAGTGTTAGAGATATTCATCTTCCCGATATGAGCACTAAATTAGAATTGCCGTTGCAAAATTGTTCTGTCCCTGCGGGTTTCCCTTCTCCTGCGGAAGACTATGTGGAACATAAGCTCGATCTCAATAGTTATTTGGTGACTCACCCTGCGGCGACTTTCTTTGTGAGAACTTCAGGGAATTCGATGACTGGAGCACATATTCATGATGGAGATCTACTGATTGTCGATCGCTCTCTTGAAGCCGCTCATGGCGATATCGTAATCGCTGTAGTCCAAGGAGAAATTACGGTCAAACGCTTGCATTATCAGAGAGGAGAAGTTGCTCTAGTTCCTGAGAACAGTGGCTATAAGACGATTTTCATTAACGAACATTCCGAACTACATATTTGGGGAGTTGTCACTAATGTTATCCACAGTGTTAGACCGAAAAGCCGAAAAAAGATTCGCTCTGGTCGATTGCAATAACTTTTACGTTTCCTGTGAACGTTTATTTAATCCCGCACTCAGGGGAAAACCTGTAATAGTCCTGTCAAACAATGATGGTTGTGTAGTCGCGCGATCGCAGGAAGTCAAAGATCTCGGTATCAAGATGGGCGTGCCTATCTTCCGAATCTACGAACTCATTAAGCGCTACGATGTTCAGGTCTATTCTTCTAATTACAGTCTCTATGGTGATTTGTCGGGTAGAGTCATGTCTACATTGGCTTACTTTGCTCCCGATGTGGAAATCTACTCAATTGATGAAGCCTTTATCGATTTATCAGGATTTCGATATCGCGACTTAACGGAATATGGCAATGAAATCCGTCAAAGAGTGCTGCAATGGGTGGGAATTCCAGTTTCAGTAGGAATTGCCCCGACCAAAACCTTAGCAAAATTAGCCAATCTGATTGCTAAAAAATCTAACTCAGGTGTTTTCGATCTCAGCATTTATCCATCTATTGATGAAATCTTATCTCAGGTGGATGTTGGCGATATTTGGGGTGTTGGCTTCAAATATGCTAATTGGCTGAGAGAAAAAGGCATCAATACAGCATTGCAATTAAAAAATGCCGATGAAAGCTTGATTCGGAAAAAAATGGGTATCGTTGGTGTCAAATTGCAATTAGAGCTAAGAGGTGAATCTTGTTTAGCGATGGAGTTACTTGACAATCCCAAAAAAGGAACCTGCGTCTCTCGCTCTTTTCCGCAGTCAATAGATACACTGCCTGAACTCAAAGAAGCGATCGCCTCTTTTACCCATCGAGCCGCCGAAAAACTGCGACGGCAAAAACAAGCCGCCAGTGTGATCACTGTTTTTGCGAGAACTAGTCCTTTTCGAGATAATTTCTACTCAAATAGCGCCACCGCAGAATTAGATTTATCAACTAACTACACGATTGAACTATCCCGTGTTGCGGCTCAGCTAACTGAAAGTATCTATCGCAAAGGACAAAATTTTAAAAAAGCTGGTGTGATCATGACAGGGCTTGTGTCTGAGAAACAAGTCCAAGGCAATCTTTTTGATGTTAGTAACGAAGAGGAAAAAATGCGATCGCGCAATCTGATGAGCGTAATGGATACGATCAATGAAATATATGGTAGGGATACTTTGCGGTTTGCGTCCACTGGAGTGATTCAAGTTTGGAAAACCAAATCTGAACAGCGATCGCCAAAATACACAACCTGTTGGCAAGATCTACTCGAAGTTTCATAAAAAAAGAGGCGGTGCTTAGCACCGCCTCTTTTTTTTATGCTAACAATTTCTCAACTGCGGCAATCACATCCTCAGGTTGAGGAATCGTCAGATTTTCTAAGCCACCGTTATAGGGAGTTGGCACATCAAGCGCAGCAAGACGTACAATCGGCGCATCAAGTTCATCAAAATAGCTGTCATTGATCGAAGCAATGATCTCTGAACCAATGCTGGCGCAGCGCATTCCTTCCTCAACAATCACAATGCGATGGGTTTTGCGTAACGAGGTGACAATGGTTTCCATGTCCAAAGGCTTGAGCGAAATCAAGTCAATCACTTCAGGATCGTAACCTTTGTCAACTAAAGTCTCGACTGCCTTGAGTACATGGTAGCGCATCCGTGAATAGGTCAGGATCGTCACATCATTACCTTCGCGCACGATTTCCGCTTTGTCGAGAGGCAACAAATATTCTTCGTCAGGAATATCTTCCTTGAGGTTGTATAGCAACACATGCTCAAAGAAAAGGATCGGGTTATCGTTACGAATTGCCGATTTCAGCAACCCCTTAGCATTGTAAGGCGTGGAGCAGGCTACCATTTTAATCCCAGGGACGGCTTGGAAATAGGTTTCGAGACGTTGGGAATGTTCGGCTCCGAGGTTGCGACCAACGCCACCAGGTCCACGAATGACGATGGGGATTTTGAAATTACCGCCAGAGGTATAGCGCAACATCCCTGCATTATTCGAGATTTGGTTAAAGGCGAGTAGCAAGAAGCCCATGTTCATGCCTTCGATGATCGGGCGTAAGCCTGTCATTGCTGAGCCGATCGCCATACCTGTAAAGCTATTTTCTGCGATCGGGGTGTCGAGTAGGCGTAAGTCCCCGTATTTCTTGTAAAGGTCTTTGGTTACTTTGTAGGAGCCGCCATAATGCCCCACGTCTTCGCCTAAAACATAAACGGCTGGATCGCGCTCCATTTCCTCATTGATCGCTTCTCTGAGGGCGTTGAAAAAAGTAACCTCTGCCATATAAATCTGTGATTGTATCTATGATTATGTAAACAAGTCTTAAGCGATTATATCTTTTGGGGTGCGACAATACACAATCTTGCTTATTGACTCTAGATTCATACCCCAAAATGCCTAGCATCAGTACAAACAATTTCTAGAGCCTGACGTTAATTAAAGAGAAATTGTTTGACAGCCATACGTACACGCTTTAGCTCATTTTCGTTATGTCTAAGAAGGTGATGCTCCCATGTTTCATTCGTATTTTCAACACAATCTTTAGCAAGAGCTTCGCCAATGTCTTCAAAGCTCTTTTTCATATCATTCTTGAGTTTCTCTGGTGCAGTCCGAGAGCCAAGAATAAATACCCGTTCTTGTAGATCCTCTGGAACTTGACTCTTGATATAAATTAGTCGATTTTCATAACTCAATCCATCTGGTTCCTTATAATCATCAAAATCGATAACCAAGACAATCATTCTCTTTGGGAATTTTCCCATCTCAGAAACATGATCGTTCTTGAATTTATCTACCACTTTTTTCCAGCCATTAGCGATCGGTAAAACCTGAATAGCAGTTTCGTTAACGTTTGAATTAAGAATAAATCCATTGATGATTTGGCGATTAGCATCATCTTCAGGTAGCACAAGAATATGCTCAACAAACTTATTCACTCTCATAGTTCTATGTCGCCAAGAATCAAGCTATTCACAAGATCGCCATTTATCGGTATCTCACTAAGCATCCTAATCAAAGTTGGCTCTAAGTGACTTTTGCGATCGAGTATAAAAGTATTTTCGTTAGAAAACTTGCGAATCGCTTCTTCGTTATGCGACGTTACTAAAATTTGTCCACTATTCTTAAATGAGCGCCGTAAGGTTGTGATGAAATGTCCAACTTCTGATAGTGACAGATAGTTGTCAGGCTCATCCCAGAAGCAAAAAGGACTATAGTATTTGTTTGCAGCTAGGACAACAGCACAAAGGAAAAAGCATTTTTCGCCATCAGATAAGTCTTTAAAATCCAGACTCAATGTTTGATTGTTTGCTTCAAACTGAACAATCATGCTTTTAGCATCTTTGCCAATTAGTTCATTCTGGATATCCTGAATATCGGGCATAACTTCTCGAAGATATCTGTCAACCTGCGTATAAGCGGCGGGGTATCGTCTCAGTAAGCCAGAGAACCATTCACCAAAATTGGACCCATCCCGCTTTGGTTCCAAAGTCTCGCCACTAGATTCTCCCGTCATCAAGCTTGGGATCGGAGCTAAAATGACTATGCGCGATAACCAATTTCTGAAAGCATAAAGAGGATCAGTCTCTGATTGCACCTGAATTAATGTAAGAGCAACAAGATTCCAGCCTAATTGAAACAGAGCTGGACTGGTGTAAAGGCTGATCTGTGAAGCTTCACGCGAATAAATTGGAGTTCCAGCAACTAACAAATGCTCTTCAAATATGCGGATTTCCTTGGAATTTTCGGTCAATAATTCTAACGCAAGGACATACTGATATAATTGATCTTTAAGTAATACTTCTATTTCAAAACGAATTGGAACACCAGATCTACTACTATTAAAGTCCTTAGCCTGAATAAGTTGACTAACTCTATTAATGCCTCGACCTATGCTTTGTAAGACTTCTAACGCAGAAGCGATCGTTGATTTACCTGTGCCATTTTTGCCAATTAGAAGAGACGATGGGAGATCCTTTAGATTTAACTCAAAGTTCTCCAAGCATCTGAAATTATGTACATATAGTCTTTGCAGCATAAAAAACTTTTCCGATAAAGCCGAATGAGTATTAAAGTATTTTACAAGATCGGCGATCGCGCCATAATTTCTCAATTCACCATTCTAATGTCTTGCTACATTCACTAATGGGAGTTGCTAAACCTTCTACAATTGACTCTCCCACTTCAGGGATTGAAAGTAAATAGATTGTTTCTTGAATCCCTTTCCAATCTTGAGACTGTGAAACTTCATTTATTAGATATTGAAGCTTAACTTGAGCTTCGGTTAAAGGTATAGTTGCCATTTGTTGTTCCCTAGTTGTCGAGTTTTGCTTAACAAACTTAGTACTAACTATCGTCACTCTCAGCAATCTTTGCCTGTTCATGGACTTGTGATAAATCATCTGCCGTTTGGGCTAGGGCATTAATTCCATTAGACCGATCAGCCAGTATTTGATTAGACGCAGCAAGTATTTGAGAAACACCAGCCAAATTATACTGCTCAGCCAGTATTTGATTAGACGCAGCAAGTATTTGAAAAACACCAGCTAAATTATACTGCTCAGCCATTGCCTTAGCCACCAAATTAGACCCAGCAACCATTTGTGAAAATGCTTTAGACATCTTATTCTGCTCAAGAGACTGCGTTGCAGAGTCAGAAACTTGTATTTGTTCGATAACTTGTCTTAGAGATTCGTCATCAGTTTCATCAACACTCTCAAGATCGGCAATTGCAATTATTTCGTCAATTGATCTTGGATTAATCTCAACCTTTAATTTTTTCTCAGCTAATTCATAAAATCTCTGAGTTCGATACATCCAGAATGGTTGTTGAGTAAACTCTAGAAATTCGCGCCTAAGATCTTCGCGAGGAGAAACTATCTCATGACCTCTCTTTTTCCACCAGTCCTCTTTCTTTTCTCCAGTTACAAAAATAACTGGTCGAGATTCTTTTTTTGCAAAATTTAGTATTTGTTTCCAAAGAATAAAATCTCCGTATTTTCGTTCATCTTTTTTATCTTTATCCTTAAATCCAGGGGCTTGCAATCTTTGATATCTTTCATCAGCTTCCTTCTTTAGATTTTTCAAATCTTCTTCTGGGAAAGGTTCTCCTACTTTGGTGTCAAATAGTAAGAGAAGTTTTTCCAGAATGAAATCTTCGTCTGGATTAAGTGAAGCATGATCTTTTTCTAGTTGCTCTATCTTTTCTCTAAAAGCAGCAATTCCAAATTCAAAATGGTAACAAGCAATACATAATACTAGTGTAAAATTAACACGAATCTGGAAACACAGGAGCATCACCAAGCATAAATTCGATTAGATGTTGCCAACCGTCAAAGA
>JBIKYZ010000268.1:0-6475 GCA_044354985.1 Pseudanabaena sp.
GAAGTCAGTGACCGATTGACAAACTAGGAAAAGCAACCCTATGCAAGTAGCCATAAATTCACTGACAGGCAAGACAAAAGCACAGATATTCGGATCGAAAGCACGATGCTTGAAGACCACAAAACAGTTGATTGCCCTAGCTAAATCGATGAATGCAACCATATCCGATTTAATTGATGGCACAAAAATCTTGACATTCTCCGATGGCACAAAGCGAACGATCCAATGTCAAAATTTGTTGTTGGAATCCGTAAGAGAAAGCGTCCAAGAACTAGGGGAATATCTCACCAAATATCCTGACCAACTCTCCCAGATTGGATCAGGAGTAATGGAATTGTTGACCAGCGCCGAATACTTTGCCAAAGCCGCGACGAATTCGTACACCACAGATCAAGGACATTGCCGCCGTGTAGTAGAGAACCATCTGGAAAGTCTGAATGACAGCTTTCCCCAAATCTTTTCTAAAAAAAACGCAGTAAGAGCATTGAACTAAAAATCAGTCTAGCGATCACCTTTCAATTCGATTGGATGAGCAAAGATTGCTAGACCAGTTCTACAACAAGCATTGAAGAAAATTAACACCTATCAGGAAAACCAATGAAAACACCATCAATTTTCGCGATCGCCATCGAGGCTCTATTAACAGTGAGTCTGATCGCATTACTGGGATTATTGACCGCACTAATCTATGCCCTACTATCATTTCTAAGCGCTGAACCTACCACTCAGTCCCTTCTTTCTCAGATTCCAACCGATGTAACCACAGCAAAGACTTTTACGGTTACAGAAACCTTGCTACCAGCTACAACATTAGCTCTATCCTCAGCCAAAGCCGCACCAAAACTAGAAGTATTGGAACAGGATGAACAGCCTGAAATCATTGCAGAAGCAGCTACTAAGCCAATCTCGAAAATGACTGTTCAAGAACTAAGACCTTTAGCAAGAGAGCGCAAAATCCCCAATTGGAGAACATTGAAAAAGAAGGAGTTGATATATCACTTGAATGTGTAGGTCGAAAGTGAGCTTGTCAATGTATATAGATGTCATTCTTTGACGGACATCTACATTGTCAAGTTTGAGAAGCAAGAAGAACGCTAGCGCGTAAAGTCCGTGAGCAATTGTCAACAACAACTTAAAGTCAGGAACCTAAAATCATGTCACGTCAACTAAGATTCGATACCCCCGCAGAATTGGCAGATAAAATGATTGCCAAATTGAGCAAAGACGAACTAAACGTAACCACCAGAGCCTTGATTATTCATATCAAGGCACAAATCCCAGACAAACAGATTGAGCCAGCAGTAGCAGCCAGCAATACCAAGGCTGAATCAACTAGCCGTAAACCACAAACTCGTAAAACAGAAGTCATTGCATCACCAGCCCGTAAACCAGAAATCAGTAAACCACCAGCCAGTACAGACAAAATGTGGCTGTATCAAGCGAAGAATGGCTGGACGTTGGCAAACATCAGTACGATGCAGATTAGCAAAGTCACAGAGCGTTTGCAAAAGTATTACGGCTGCGAGATTTTGGCAACCAAAGAAGGCAAGATCAACTTTCTGCCAACCAAGCCAACCACAATCGATGCTTTGTTGGCAAAGGGATTGGTGATCCATCGTCCAGAAATGAATAAAATCGCCGCCTAAATCACCCCTATCACCATGAAGCGCCTAGATCCAACGATCTAGGCGCTTTAATACTTTGAGAGTACAAACAGATGCTAACGATCGCCAAGACCAACCTTGCCACAGGTGAAATTGTGGACAAAGATATCCAATTTCGCAACACCCTATTAGAAGCACTACATCCCGATATCAAACTCAGTATCGGCAACATTTCCCCATTTCTGAACAAGATTGCCAAAGCCGAAAGCACCGCCAAAACCAGTAAATCCGCAAGCCAACGCAGCACCGCCGCCAAAAGCATTGTTCCACTAAAGAAACAGGCGATCGCAGCTCTTAATAAAGGACTGGGCAAATACCAACTATCAGGAGCATCAGGAGCGAGAAAACATGGAGACTTCTTCTTCAGCCACGAATTGAATCCCTTTGCTACCTATTTCCCAAGTGCGATGGGACAAATCAACTACGGCTCAATCTTGATGACCGAATGCCTCAAAATCTACTCAATTCCACAACTAACGATCCTGATTGTCCAAGACAAAGAATATCGCACCGATGACTGTCATGGCAAAATCAGCCATGAATTGTTAAATCAACTCCGCCAAAGCGAAGACTTTGCAATCCCAGCAAATACCCCATTCCAATTTCGGGCGGGAATAACTAACGCATGGGTAGCCAAAGGGACATTGCAAGTAGAACTAAACCTACCCAAAGGAGTGGATTTAGTAATGCCCCTATCATGTTTTAAAGGACATAAACCAGCATTAGGAATCCAACAAGTAGCCAGCCTGAAACTAGGAATCGTCAACTTCGCCCAAAAGCGCAGCGTCAAGACTTCCTACACAGTTTGGCAATGGTTCAGCCAACAGGCGATCGCCCATGATGTCTTACCAATTACCCAACTCAAAGCTGAAACATTAGTAGCAGCCCAATCCGATGTCAAACAACTCTGTCAACTAGTGCAAACCGAACAATGGGTGAAAGTAGACGAACCTGAAGAAGAACGCGAAGAAGAAGCCGATGGCAAAATCCTATCGGAAATCCTCAAACATGACATCTATGGACAACTACTAGAACATCCCTATGTTGTAAGAAAGATTGAAGACCTAGTAAGAAGACGGTGGTTAACCCTTGCTACCAGTGGCGGTATCAACTTTTCTAGCTTCATGGCACAGCCCTGTCCCGAACTAGGAAAACTGGAAATGTGCATCCCTGAACTGCCACAAGGCGAATATGTCGGATTCCGCTATCCCATCCGCGATCGCAACGACTTGCAAATCTGGACAAACAAACACATCAAAGGACTCAACCAACAGGGAACGATGTATGTGAACCCAGACGAAGCGCGTGACTACTGTGGCATGGACTTTGACGGTGATACCTTCTGTGTGAAATCAGTCAAGAGACTACCTGAAATCGCCAAAGAAATCCGTCAACACCACATCAAGCCCACCACCTATAAACCCGACAAAGTAGCAGTGCAAGGCACATTAGCCGAAGTTGCCCTAAGATCGACCGAAAACCAAATTGGACTGATTACCTATTACCTAGCCACCGCATGGGCTACAGGTCATCATCAGTACATTGCAGGCTTAGCCCAAGAAGTCCAAGTCGCCGTAGATCGGCTCAAGTCCGACCTGAGCCATGACCAAGCCTTTCTAGATGAAGTCGGCAAAAGCTTACCGAAACTGGATTGGCTGATCGATCGCAAGAAGCAAGGCGTATATGGCAGCTACTACGACTCTAAACAGAGGTGTAAGATGCCCGCAAGAACCTTGGTAGCCAATGGAGAATACAACGATCCGATTTCCTTCCTGATTCAATCCGTGAATGAGATCTGGCAACCCGTAGATTTGCACGAACGTACACTTCTTGAATTCCGCGAACTATTCGTCAAACCAAGCGAGATTCTCTACAAAAGAGCGATCTCCCGCCGCGATGAATATACCAGCAAGATTAGGGAAGCGATGAAACTATCAAGCGATCGGGAATCACGCAAGAAAATCCTCCGCGCCGCCGTGGAATGGGCTAAAGGCTTAGGTGAGAAACTACGGGAGAAAAGTGAGAAAACCGCCCAAACCTGTAGTGCTGCTATGTGGCAAGCCAGTCACAACGGCGATCATGGCACTGCGAGTGTTGTCTTCAATATGTTCCTACCCGAAGTATGCGATCGCCTCCATGACAACCAACTGATGCGACTGCAAGTAGTCGGAGCGCAGTATGGAGAACTCGCATCAACCAAATGGACAGGCAATGGAGAACACGCCTGTATTTCCATTGTTGTGTCTCAACGCGAGCAGGATGGCAGATATCAGATTGAAGTCGTCAGAAATAGCAGGAAAAAGCCATATCTACTGGGATTGGTTGCTAAGGACTCGGCAAAAGTGATCGTTGGGGAATATGTTGCATCCCTGACTACCCAGCAAAAGACCATAGTTTGCGAACTCGTAGCAGCCTAGAAATTAGAGAGGATAGAGCGATCGCTTTATTCTCTCCTTATCTATTCTTTAAAAAAATAAAATAATGAAAAACAATTTGCACAAGGTCAAAACTTTGCTAGGCTAAGTAATTATGAGGACTGACACGCTTTTTTACCAATTATTTAACGCTTTTCACAGCTTGCTATTTGAGCTAATCGAACGCCCGATCTCGGAAGCAGAGGGCTATGAATTTAGCTCAGTGGAAGTGAAAGAGAAAGCCTTTCGCTTTGATGGTATATTTATCCCAAAAGCGAAAGACAAACCGATATATTTAATAGAAGTGCAATTTCAGCAAAAGGAAGACTTTTACTGGGAGTACTTATCGGAAATATATCTGTATTTGAACCAATCTCGTCCAGAACAGGACTGGAAAGCGATCGCCATCTTTGCGAGGCGTAGCTATGAGCCAGAGCCAAGAAGCCATGTGCAGGAGATGCTCAACTGCCAGAGGATATTGAGAGTCTACCTAGAAGACTTGGTAGATCGGGAGACGGACTCCTTTGCGATCGCTATTGTTCAGCTAATCTTGTCCAGTGAAAGTCAAGCCGTAACTATGGCAAGACAATTGGGCGATAAAATTGAGCAGGAAAATGATCCCGAAATTCAAGAGCAGGTATTAGAATTAATAGAGACGGTGTTGGTTTATAAATTCCCGAAACTGAGTCGGCAGGAGATTGAGGCAATGTTTACATACAGTGATTTAAAGCAGACCCGTGTATATCAAGAGGCAAGAGAAGAAGGCGAACAGCGCGGTGAACAGCGTGGTTTGAAGCTAGGTGAGCAACTTGGTTTACAGCTAGGTGAACAAAAAGGTTTGAAGCTAGGTGAGCAGCGTGGACTGGTAAAGGGGCAAGCCACGATGCTATTGCGTCTGCTCAATCGCAAGTTTGGACAGATTAGCCCAAGTTTGCGGGGCAAGGTAAATAAACTATCGGCAAAACAGCTAGAAAATTTAGCCGAAGCATTATTTGACTTAGAGACGATCGCCGACCTAAGTGATTGGCTAAAAACTCAAGGTAAAGCTAAATAGAGGATTTTTGAACCAATACTAAAAAAGGCAAGACAGCTAAAGTCTTGCTTTTTTTTGCTTATGGCTAGCGCCTGTTCTCAAGAACAAACGCATAACAACTGAAAGTTTCCCAAAAGCACAAAATCCTATGTTTGAAATTACCCAAGAAATTGAAGAGCATTTTGACAGTTCCCTGCGAATAAAGGCAGAAGCAACAGTAGAGGCGATCGCCCTATCGAAATCCATCCAAATTGGCGAACCTGACCAGCAAATAGAACTAGCCAAAGCATCGGGATGGGGAACCCTCACCGATATCTGGGTGGGAGCGAACCATCAAGGAAACACATGGCAGTACCGATGCTATGAAAGACTTTGCCAACTGCTCACAACTGCCGAAATCCAAGCTGCCAAATCAGCCACTGCTACCGCCTACCAAACGAGCTTTGAAGTCATCCGCGCCATGTGGGACTTACTCGCCGCGATCGGATTTACAGGTGGATCGATCCTTGAACCTGCTTGCAATACCTTATCCTTTATGGGTTGCCAGCCTCAGAATATGAGAATCAGATCGCAATGGGTAGGCGTAGAGCTAGATCCCAGCTTTGCCCAAATCGCAAGATTGCTTTATCCCGAAGCTCAGATTTATACCCAAGGTTTCGAGAAAGTCAGCCTATCCGATAGCAGCTTTGACCTAGCGATCGGCAATGTCCCCTTTGGCAATTACAAGCTGTTTGATTCCCGATATGCCCATCTGAATCTGAGCGTGCATAACTATTTTTTCGCTAAATGTACCGATTTAGTGCGCGAGAATGGCTTGCTGTGTTTGATTTCCAGTTGTTTTACCCTTGACTCGCTTGGCACAAGTTTTAGGAGACATCTAGCTGAGAAGTTAGAATTAGTCACCGCCATACGGTTGCCCGATATCGCCTTTAAACGGTTCTCCAATACGGCGGTTGTAGCCGATATTCTCCTTTTCCGTAAATTAACGGAAGCGGAACGAAAGTTAACAACTGAAAAGGATTATGAATATCCTAGTTGGGTGAGGACAGCACCATCAGGTAAACATACCGTTAACCAAGAGCCAATTATGATTAATCAATGGTTCCTTGAACCAGAAGTAGCCTAGCGGCGATTCGACAGAAAAATTACCCCACCAACAACAAGCGTCTCAACCCCAATCAAGGGAAGGGGCGCTTTTTTTATTGAGGAAAAGTGCAATGAGTCCAAAGAAAATAATATTTCGCAATATTCTCGGCGAACTTAGCGTCGCCAAACTATATGGCGGAGAGCATTTAGGCGTAACTGCCCCAGCCAACTTTGACCTACGCAAGGAGATTAGCAAGATCGGTAAAGCGATCGGCAAA
>JBIKYZ010000065.1:0-20854 GCA_044354985.1 Pseudanabaena sp.
TAAAAACTAAGATTGTTGGGGGCATTAACTAGCTGAGGTTATTGTTTTGGCTATCTTTTAAGCTCTATCTTTATTTAGTTACTTATATCTGTATTATTTGCTACTTTTTGAATTTGGAATTGCTGACTTGCTTTACAACAAATTGCCAAAACCATAACTTTTGTTGTATTATAATAAGCCGTGAAATTGTTTGGGCTAGTAGCTCAGTTGTATAGAGCAATCGCCTTCTAAGCGATCGGTCGATGGTTAGAGTCCATCCTAGCCTGTTTTAAAGATATAGAGTTGCGGCGCGAAACGCCGCAACTCTACTTTGGGTTTTAAAGATGAATCAATATTTTGCAACTGTGGCGAGAGGCTTAGAAGCACTGGCTGCACAAGAATTAGAACAGCTCGGCGCACATTCCGTTGAAGCAGGATTTTGTGGTGTTAGCTTTGAAGGCGATCGCACTTTGCTTTATCGAGTTAATCTTTGGGCGCGGCTGCCATTTCGGATCTTGATGCACATTGATCAGTTTGATTGCCTTGATGCTGATGATCTTTATAAAGGAATCAAAGCGATCGACTGGTCAGAATTTCTCACCCCAGAAATGACCTTAGCCGTTAATGCCACGGGCAAAAATGAGCATCTGAATCATACGCATTTCTCCGCCTTGCAAGTCAAAAATGCGATCGTCGATCAGCAGAAGGAGAAATTTGGTGAGCGATCGGATGTCGATGTGCAGGAAGCAGATGTACGAATCGGTGTCCATATTGATGACAATGGCTGTACCGTCAGCCTCGATAGCTCAGGCAATAGTTTGCACCGTCGTGGCTATCGCCCTGCCGTAGGCGCAGCACCGCTAAAAGAATCTCTTGCTGCTGCCCTAATTCAGATGTCAGGTTGGCAACCAGACCAAATGTTTTATGATCCCCTTTGTGGTTCTGGAACTTTGCCCTTAGAAGCAAGTTTAAAAGCGCTGAATATTGCTCCAGGAATGTTTCGCGATCGCTTTGGATTTGAGACTTGGTTAGATTTTGATCAAGAGCTTTTAGCTCGACTAATTCAAGAAGCGGATGATAATCGTTTAGATGCTCTACCTGCACCAATCTGGGGTAGCGATCGCAATCCTGAAGTGGTAGATCAAGCGATCGTCAACGCGAAAAATTGCGGTCTATCCAATCATGTCTATTTCTCGGCACTAGACCTTGCAGAAGTGGTCGCACCTGCTGACTGTGGAGTTCTATTCTGCAATCCTCCCTATGGAGAAAGATTAGGAAGAGATAGTGATTTAGGAGCTTTTTATAAACAATTAGGGAATGTGCTTAAACAAAGGTTTAAGGGATGGACAGCTTTTGTTCTTAGTGGAAACAAGCAACTATCTCAAACGATTGGGCTGAAATGTGCTGAACGAACAGCCGTCTTAAATGGCACATTACCATGTCAGTTAATGAAATACGAACTCTATTAGGATTAAGATATGCAGCGCAAAGTGCTGCATATCTTAAAGATTATCAAGATCAATACCTAACTCACGTAACTTGTCATCTAGTTTTGAATTCCTTTGTTCAGCCGTAAATTTAGCTGCTGCTGGGTCTACTGTGCTGTGTAGTTTCTAGGCTGTTGCGCGATCGTAGAAGCGCATTTCTCCGTCTTATTGTCGCCTCAATTCCAAACCTAATACCAAAACACAAAATGGCTACGCCATTTTGTGTTTTTAAAACCCTTACAGGGTTTGGTTTTACCAATTCACAGAGGTGTGGCAACACTTCTGTGAATTGGTAAAACACCTGCGAAAAGACTGACAATTCTCTATCTTTGATCAGCGAATGTCCTCCAGAGTATTGCAATGAACCACACAAAAACCATCTTGATCTTCATCGCGGGCATACTCTCGCTGAGAGTGACAAACAGTTTAACGCTCACGACCAGAAGCAAGTATACGATTGTAAGCATCGGATTCAACGGGATAGACTGTCGTAGTCGGTAAAGTCGTTACCTCTACCTGCGGTTTAATCGTGATTTGTTGGGTATTGTCACAGACCTTCATGCGGATCTGACCACTGTTGGGCGCAGCAGTGGTCAGATCCGCATGAAGGTCATTTGCCATGGTTCCCTTGCCTTTGCGTTGATTCCCGCGTTGTCTTGGTGGGTCTGCTATTGGATCTTTTTTTTGCTCCCTTTTCTCCTGCATTCTGAAACATCTCGTCCATCTCGGCTTCAGCATCGGGCAGATTACCATTAATCAAATAATCAAATGGGCAAATCCTCGACGTTGAATGCGCTGTCGCCAAGATAATAACGTCCCATAGTCAAGTCCTAATTCCTCTGCTATGTGTTGTGTCGTTTTACCTTGTAAGAATCCACGCAATATCAGCACGATCTGACCACAGGTGTAATGGCTTCCTGATAAGTCTGTTCCTGTAAAAATATGGAACACTTTCCCACATTCCCGACACTTGTATTTGACGATTTGTGCACGTTGGCGATCGTGTGGCGCTTGTCCTGCTGGTATTGCGTGTCCACTTGGACAATGCAAACCCTTCGGATGCAGGATCTTTAATAACCATTCATAGCAAGCTTGTTCATCTAACAATTCGGTCAGGGGAAATTTGATCATGGCATCTCTGTCAATTCATGAAAATGACTTCCTCCTAATTTTGCCATTTCACCTACTTCCCCAAATGAGCGAACTTTTTTTGGAAGTACTGCGAATCAAAACTTTCAAAAAACTTACTGGTTCGTTTTTTCAGGAATTTTGGCAAAAGTTTTGTAATAAAAATAATTTCCGATAAAAAACAAACTTTGCCCTAATTTACTGTCAAACCCACCACAAATAAAAACACAAAATCCATTGCAGGGCTTCTCGAATGTAAGCATTTGAAAAAGTTTTTTAAAGTGTAAAGAAATCTTTTTTTGATGGGTACAATCTACAAGGGCATGGGAATAAAACTAAACTTATTGAAACAAAAGTGTCAGATCGTAGAATACTTATCCGCAAATTGGAGAACAAATGAAAAAATATCTAGGATTTATTGCAGCAGCTTTTCTTTTGATTGAAGGCGTTGGTGCTGGAGCTGCGATCGCAGGAGGCAAATATGGTGCTGTCGCCACTGGACCAGGCGGGGCTTATGGTTGGGCTTATAACTTTGATAATGGAGAAGATGCAAAAGCTTATGCACTTTCCGCCTGTGAGGGCAGTTGTACAGAAGTAGTTACATTTAGCAATGGTTGTGCTGCTGTCGCGAAAGGTGGTGGCTATTTTGGCTGGGCTGCTGCTGGTGACGAAGCGACTGCTAAAGACAACGCCCTTGGTTACTGTGGCGATAGTAGCTGCGCTATCCAAGTGTGGGCTTGTACTGATCATTAGCTTTTGACTAGGACATGCCTTCAAAAATAACGGTGGCTCATAAACAAACTAGGATGTATATCTTCAAAACGAGGTCAAAAGAATTAAATCACCTCGTTTTTGAAGCGTTAGGAGCTATAGCAGAATCAGAATATGCAGCACTTGCCAATTGTGGTAGTAGCTGTTGTGATGTCCAAGTTTGTTTTGCAAATGTTTGTGGAGCTGTAGCTAAAGGCTGCGGCTCTTTTGGTTGGGCTTGGAACACTGACAAAGAACTAGCTCAAGCCAACGCTCTAGCAAGTTGCGGTAACGGCAGTTGCGAGATCGCTGTTTGGGCTTGTACCGATCGCTAAAATAAAGTCTTTAATTCCCAAAAAATAGAGGAGGCGCAAAGCACCTCCTCTATTTTTTTGCTTTTTTGTATTTGCATAAGGCGTTTAAAAACTTAATCTGAGATGGTTTTGATATATCTGTAAGGCTTTTAAGCTATAATGGCAGAGTGTTTTTGAGTCTTCGCTCAAAACACATCCTAAAAACACTATCAAGAGCGTCTACAAAGTTTTTCTTAACATCAAAGACTTTTCTTAAAAACCTCTTATAAATGACATAATTTCTGGAGTTGTTTACCTTCATGCCTGAGATCATTACAGAAACTTACAATGCCAATCAGATCCAAGTACTTGAGGGTCTAGAAGCAGTTCGTAAACGACCTGGGATGTATATCGGCACAACGGGGCCCAAAGGATTACATCACCTCGTTTTTGAAGTTGTTGACAACAGCGTAGACGAAGCCCTTGCAGGACATTGCGATCGCATCCTTGTCGAACTTATGCCCGATGGCTCTGTCCAAGTTTCCGATAATGGGCGCGGCATCCCTATTGATATTCACCCCAAAACTGGTAAATCTGCCCTTGAGACTGTACTCACCGTTCTCCATGCTGGTGGTAAATTTGGCGATGGTGGCTACAAAGTATCAGGAGGCTTACATGGTGTTGGTATTTCCGTAGTTAACGCTTTGTCCGAATGGGTAGAGGTATCAGTATGGCGATTGGAAACAGTCTATACCCAAAGATATGAGCGAGGTTTTCCTGTTAGCGAACTCATTCCTAGTAAGAGTCAGGAAGTAAGGCGCGGCACACAGGTACGGTTCAAGCCTGACCCCCAAATCTTTACAACTCAAACTGAATTTGATTACGATGTACTTGCTAGCCGACTTAAGGAGCTTGCTTACCTCAATGCTGGCGTGAAGATCGAATATTGCGATCGCCGTGGCGCAGAACTTCGCACCGATATCTATTGCTATGAAGGTGGGATTCGTGAATACGTCGCTTACATGACCCGCGATAAAGAACCAATTCACCCTGACATTATTTATGTCAATGGTGAACGAGATAATGTCGTGGTGGAAGTCGCTCTGCAATGGTGTATTGACTCTTACAACGATAATGTCCTTGGTTTTGCCAATAACATTCGCACAATTGATGGTGGTACGCATTTGGAAGGACTAAAAACCGTCCTTACTCGCACCATGAATGCAACAGCAAGGAAATTAAAAAAGCTGAAAGAAGGTGATTCTAATCTTGCTGGTGAGAATGTTCGTGAGGGTTTAACGGCGGTTATCTCGGTTAAGGTTAATGATCCTGAATTTGAAGGACAAACCAAAACTAAGTTAGGAAATACAGAAGTACGCGGTATTGTTGACTCTTTCGTTGGTGAAGTTCTCAATGAATATCTAGAATTTCATCCTGCGGTAGCGACTTCAATTATTGAGAAAGCACTGCAAGCCTTTAATGCTGCTGAAGCTGCCCGTCGTGCCCGTGAGCTAGTCCGCCGTAAGTCGGCTCTAGAGTCTTCCACTTTACCTGGTAAACTCGCCGATTGTAGTTCTCGAGATCCCAAAGAATCCGAAATCTTCATTGTTGAGGGAGATTCTGCGGGTGGCAGTGCCAAGCAAGGACGCGATCGCCACTATCAAGCGATTCTGCCTTTACGCGGTAAAGTTCTCAATATTGAGAGAGCCGATGACAGCAAGATTTATAAAAACAATGAAATCCAAGCCTTGATTACAGGATGTGGTCTGGGTATTAAAGGCGAAGACTTTAATGAGTCACAACTGCGCTATCACAAGATTATTCTGCTTGCTGATGCGGACGTGGACGGAGCGCACATTCGCACATTGCTATTAACATTTTTCTATCGCTATCAGAGAGAGCTGCTCGATCGCGGATTTATCTATATCGGCTGTCCTCCTCTATACAAATTGGAGCGTGGAAAAAATGCTCAGTACTGCTATAGCGACAATGATTTGCAAGCGGCGATCGCCACTTTCCCTCCTAACGCTAATTACAACATTCAGCGATTCAAAGGTTTAGGTGAAATGATGCCGCAGCAGTTATGGGAAACCACGATGAATCCTGCCACGCGATCGCTAAAACGTCTCACCATCGAAGATGCTGCCGAAGCTGATCGCATCTTCACGATCTTGATGGGTGATAAAGTTGCTCCGCGCCGCGAATTTATTGAAACCTATGGCTCGAAAGTAGGACTTGCGGATCTTGATATCTAGACAAAAATGTACCTATGGGTTGCGCAGCAATTCGCCGCCCAGAATAAAAAAAGCGGCGCATTGCGCCGCTTTTTTTAGAGTTGCTGATTGACAAATTCTCGGAAAGTTTGTGTAGAATTTTGTCGCTGATTTTGATATGTCTTTAATAGCTGGTCAATTAGATTTGTAACATCTTTAGCAGCGTATTCTGAATATAATTCCTTGCCAAAATCAGTATCTCCATCACCAACATAAACCCTATAAACTTCGGGATGATTAGAGTCTCTTGCTTGAATTCCCACCAAAGCTATATCACTGGGATGATGCTGGGCACAAGACTTATCACATCCTGAAAAATGAATATTGATTGGCTGATCGAGTTTGATGCAGTTTTCTAAATAGGCTGCAACTTGCTTAGCGTCTGATTGTGTATCAGTATGTGCCGACTTACATCCATGATAGCCAGAACAAGCTGCGATCGCAGCATAAGGATGGTTCGCAGAAATATATAAGCCCAGTCCATTAATTTCTCGCGTAACCTGTTCAACTTGCGCCTCCGCAATATCCGTAATCAGAACATTTTGCCAAGGAGTTAACCTTAACGCACCACCACCATATTGTCTCGCCAAATCCCCTAATCCTTGGAACTGGAGTGCAGTCAATCTTCCTAATGGAATGACCACCCCAATATAAGCTAGTCCCAATTGACGTTGACTGTGAATACCCAAATGATGATAAGCAATTCTTGTTCTACTCTCCTGTGAGAGAAGCTCTAAGGATGAGCGTCTTAATGAATAACCAAGCTTCGCTTCAACAAGTTGCAAATAACGATCTACACCCCAAGCGCCGATCATTTCTCTTAATCGAGGAGGTCTGGCACAATGATTTGTAGTATTTAATTTCTGTTCCGTATATTCACGATAGACTTCTGCTAAAGTAGCAAGAACTTCTAAAGTTTGTTGCGGATAAACTAATCGACCTACTGCCGATGGAGCATCACCGTGATCTCTACCTAGACGCAGCTCAAAATAAATCTCATGATCAAACTCAACAGCTACAAAACAAATGTCATTAGGGCGATCGCTTAGGCTAATCGTTTCGCCACCATCAAAGCAAACACTAAATTTATTAGATAGAATCGCTAACTCAGGATGATTTGCTAGATAGAAATTCCATTGTTTAACAAAAGGAATTGTATTGATTAGGGCATAAGGATCAATCCCTGCGGTGGGACTTGCCATAATATTGCGTAGCCCATCAGTGTTTACCTCACTAGAAGCTAGCCCATAGTCTTGTAGATCGAGAAGAGTATCAAAACTTAAAGCTTGGCTAGTGCGAATTTGCAAATTACCACGATTTGTAATTTGAATTTCACCATTACCAAATTGACTAGTGATATTGGCAACTAACTCACACTGCGAAGAGGTAATTAAGCCCGCAGGTAAGCGCATACGAGAGAGGATGCCATTTTGAGCAGAAGTGGCATTAAAAAGAGTTGGACAAATAGCTGTAGTAGATTGCAATTTTTATTTTAAAAAGATAGAGTTTGAGATCTCCGACTTTTTCTGTGCAAGCAAAAGTAATCTTCAAGTTCGCAGAAAAAGTCGGAGATCTGAGGAATGTTTTAGAATGTCTTATAAACTTAGCGCTGATTCAATTTGCGATCGCTCTAAAGCTTGACCGATAAAGACCAAACGGGTTTGACGAGTCTCGTCATTCTTCCAAAGGCGATCATAGGAAGTCTCAAGGCGATCGCCTACACCTTGCAACACCATGCGCATCGGCTTATTCGGCACATTCACAAAGCCCTTAATGCGATAGATTTCCTGATCAGCGATCGCTTGTTTGAGCGAGGCAAGTAACTGAGTTGGCTCAAAAGCTTGATCTGTCACAATATTAATCGAATTGATATCATCATCATGCTCATGCTCTTCTTCCGTATCATGATGACTAGGACGCGCATCGAGATCATCCTCAACCGCCGCATTAAAGCCCAAAAGAATCTCTGAGCTAATCTTGCCATCATCACAAGAAACCACCTTCACGCCATCGCGCAATTCTTGCTTTAACCAAGACTGAACTTTGACTTGAGCTTCAGCATCAACTAGATCGGTCTTAGTTAGCACCACCAAATCTGCACAAGCCAACTGGTCTTCAAATAGTTCCTCAATCGGAGTTTCATGATCGAGATTGGGATCTTCCTGACGTTGAGCATTAAAAGCATTAATATCAGTTACTAATCTTCCACTAGCCACTGCCTCGCAATCTACGACTGCGATCACGCTATCAACAGTTGCCCCATTGCGAATTTCCTGCCAACGGAAGGCTTGAATTAAGGGCTTTGGTAGAGCCAATCCAGATGTTTCAATAAGGATACAGTCAATGCGATCGCGTCTTTTCAGTAGTTCTTGCATGGTCGGCAGAAACTCCTCCTGCACAGTGCAGCAAAGACAGCCATTCGTCAATTCCACAATGTTTGGGGTGATTTCTTTGCCATCTTCATCGCACACACGACAAGAACGAAGTAAATCGCCATCAATACCAATCTCACCAAATTCATTTACAAGGACAGCAATTCGCCGACCTTGATTATTTTGTAACTGTTCCCGAATCAGGGTGGTCTTGCCACTGCCTAAGAATCCAGTAATCACAGTTACAGGTATTTTCGCTGCCATAATCTTCTCTAAAAAACTTAATCAATGCATTCGAAGCCCTGTACTCAAGTACGGGCTAAGAGCTAAAACCCGTTTCAACGGGTTGAGTTTTAGTCGGTTTCAACCGACTTTTGCTTTTAGCCAAGAACTTGAGTTCTTGGCTTTTTTTGCAGTAAGACAAGAAATATCTAACCCTTAGGTGCTGGCAGAATTAGAGATGAAATATTGGAAGCTAGAAATGCTGCTCCAATTCCACAAATTACCAATCCAGCCGATCGCAAGTTAGGAGCAACTTGAGCAAAATCACCCTTCATCACTTTTTGACCAACAAAAAATGCTGCGCCTGAAATCACTAACTGAATTACAGTAAATCCACACAAATAAGCAACTAAAGCTGTGGTTTGCGCTCCAAAAATCGCTTCGCCATAAGCGTAGCCGTGAAATAATCCTGCAACTACGGATAGCCCAAGCATCATTAAAACGTTAGGGCTACTCTTGAGTGCCATCAAAATTCCAAACAACAAAATGGATGCTGATACTACTAATTCAACTACAGGTAAAGTAATACCTAACAAATGAATTCCTGTACCGAGCATCGCGGATAAAACAAAGAAAATAGGAATCAAAAGCCCTTGGGGCTTAATTGCAGCAAATAAACCAACTGAAACAATAAATGCAAGATGATCGAATCCAATCACAGGGTGGGCTAATCCTGACATAAACCCTTCAAAAAAGGTGCTGGGTATTTGGCCGCCCATGGGGTGGTGTGCTGAGGCGGGACTAGCTACAACCAATAGACTAAAACCGATCGCGATCGCTAGCGCCTTAGATTGGATTGACGCAAAAAATTTAGATAAATTCATATTCTGTAACTCGCAGATATAGACAATGAAACTACTTCTAGCGGGCATCCTGACTTTAAGCATCTTATGATTTGACTGCTTTTACAGTTGCGGTACAGCGTTGGACTTTCACCAAACTTTCCCCATTTTTCAAACCAAGCAAATATAAATGATTTACTTGATTTCACCTTTTTAACGGCTGATCCCCGTTAAAACTAGAACAGCTTTCTGACTCTACAATAATTCGTTGTCCTTTGTTAACAAATACTCATAGATTTACAAAGCAGCAATTCTCATGATGAAGCCGATTGATTCCAGCGCTAAGACGCTGGAATCAATCGGCTTTTGAGATCAAGCCTATAGCTTGCTCTCAAAAATCGATTTTTATGAGCCGAATATGGATTGTAAGTAACTGGGCGTAATTAAAACTAAAACCCGAAAAGAAGAATTACCCGATGCGCGGGTAATTCTTCTTTTCGGGTTTTAAGATTACTTATCTACTTAACTTCAATCTAAATTCAGTATTTTACAATTTTCAGGATTCAGAAAAACTGTTTTTAGAATTGCCATAAAATAGCTTTAATTTTTTGTCTTATGAATCGTACTGATTCCTTTCAGGTTGGCTTTCAGAGGCTAAAAAGACAATTAGAACAATAGCACCTACAAAAGGAACGAATGCTATTAATAGCCACCAACCACTACGACCTGTATCGTGAAGTCTTCTAATACCTGCTGCAACAGCGGGCACTAAAATAGCTAGAGAATAAAGACCACCAAGTAAACCAAATCCTGATCCTGGGAGAGTTAAACGTAGTACTCCATCGATAATGCCTAGTACAAGAGTAATCAGAAAATTGAATAAAACAAAGTACCAATACTCATTTCTCTTTGACCTTCCATCGAAATCTTTATACTTTTTTAAAGCCAGTAAATACCATTCCATGTGTTATCTCCCTGTAAATTCTTGTAAATATTTGTGATTTTATAGGTTTTGACTATAGCAGTTTTCTGTCAATTAAACGTCTGTGTTTCAGCGTAAGAAATCCATCTCCAAATATTAGAATATTAAAAGATGTAGATTAAAAAATAGTGAAAGTAAATAATCTTTTTAATCAGTAATCCTCATTATTTAAATCAGTTTTGATGCAAGTTTTCTGCTTGCTGGTGGACTTGCTATGAAACCGAATTGGGGGTTTTCAGCGCCTGCGGTGCTGCCCCCCCCAATTCGGTTTCATAGCTAAAATTGCTGAGTATTGGTTCTGATTTAGTTTGATAAATAGGAGATGAGCTAGAATATATTACAAAACTACACATTCGCAGGAGTTTTATGGATACCATCGACTTAGAAAAGCTTTTTCAAAGAGGCTACTACGTCACACTAGGCGCAACTTCATCACTGCTTGAGGTAATCCAAGATCCCGCCAAGCGCGAAGAAAATTTCAGAAGGTTAGGGCGCAGTTTTGACGAAATTACTCAAGAGCTTGCTGAAAAGGGTGTAACTACAGAAGCTGAGGCTCGTAGCTATGTTGATAAATTTATTGCACAGCAGGTAAATGGTATAGGCAATACCACTAATTCTGAATCGGCAGGTTTAACCACTGTAACAACGACTGCTAAGACTGTCGATGACAATGCTCCTGATGGCACAGAGAAATCTGATAAATCGGTTAAAGCAAGTATGCGTGATGAGATTCAGGAACTCACCCAACAGCTAGCAAGTTTGAGATCGCAACTAGAGCAATTACGCTCAAACTAGAAAAGAAGAGGCGTTGCGCCTCTTCTTTTCTAAGAATTCAGCAATGGTATTGTAGTAATATCCTAGGAGGCTCGGAATCGGTAATGGCATATAGCGATTTTGATCTAAAAAAGGTTAAACAGAATCTTGGAGTCAATTTAATCGAAAGAGAGAATCTTTTCTCTTCTGTTCAATTTTTTAGTATTAGTGCATATCTTAAAGAAACTCTAGCAGAGAATATTCCTCTTGCTCGTGCCATTAATACTGAAAAAGCACGATCAGAGTTGATTATTGCTAACATTTTAGTTGAATTAAGAAAAATTCTAGAGCATAAAATAAGTTTGTTTTCTGGCATTGAATTTACTGTTGACAAGGAAAAAGGGCTAAATGGATTTTGTGATTTCATCATCAGTGCATCCACAGAACAGCTAATGTTAAGCAGTCCAATTGTTGCTGTTGTGGAAGCAAAAAATGAAAATATTATTGGCGGATTAGGGCAATGTATTGCGGAAATGGTTGCATCAAAAATTTTTAATGAACAAGAGAATGATGAAAGCGTAAAAAGGGTTTATGGAGTCGTCACGACAGGAACAACATGGAAATTCCTAAAAATGGATGGAAGTAATGTGTACATCGATTTAGATGATTACTCAATTGAAAATCCTGATAAAATTATCGGTATTTTATTGGCAATGGTGTCTCAAAATGCATAGTAAGTACTTGTGCACAAGTACTTATTACAATTTAGGAACAATGATATTTTGATGTCCTTACTCCACAGCTCGATCGCGTTGGTATGCCCAATTGGCAAGAAAGGCAAAAGCACAACTAGTCCACAGCAGCCAAATCACATGTAGCCAGAAATAACCATCGTTGGGCAGTCCTGCTGACCACAACACCAGTTGTCCATAATGATAGAAAGGAGAATAAGCGATCGCATCTTGGACAACTTGAGAAACTGGCAAAGGCAAACCACAGGTAAATAGGGCGATTGGAATTGCTAAGCCAGCTATAGAATCCACGCTTTTGGGATTGACTAGATATCCTAAAGCCATGCCAAAAATTGTAAATGGAATACTACCGAGCAGCAAACTGGTAAACTCTAGCGATCGCACAGCCAAGGACTGATCGAGACCAAGTTTCCAAGCTCCTAGCCCCAAAATCAGCAGTAGACTAGCCGCCGAGATCACCAACGATATCAGCACCTTTGCTGACAGATATGTAAAGGGATGTAAGGGGGTAACACGCAGCAGTTTTAGCCATCCTTCGGCTCTCTCAACTGCAACCCGCTTACCCGTGCGTTCAAAGGCAATTGTCAGCAAACTCAGCCCAGCAAAGAAAATCGCTCCTAACATGCCCAAACGTTTGTCAGGAGGAAATAAGGCGATCGCACTGGAAAACAGAAAGATGCCGATTACATAGGTGGGAGTACGCAATAGTTGTAGTGATTCTGACCATAGTTGCGGCAAAAAACCTCTCAATATGCTGACATTCTCAGAGGATAAATTTGAGGAATTTGCTACAGGAAGATTAATCGTTGGCTGTTCTAGACTCTCAAGATTATTAGCTGAAGAAGAATAGAATAAAGGCACACCACCTTTCGTCATCGCTATTTGTTTTCTTTTGGGATCGGGAGGGTCTGGCGGTTTGGCGATCGCACTTTGTCTAACTTCATGGATTCGCCCATTATCCAAAGTAATTATCCTCGTGGGAAGTTTGGCTAGTTCTTTCCAATCGGCTTGATTGTTCGTCACCATCAAAATAGTTTTACCTTGAGATACACAATGACGTAGTTGCTCCCAAAAATCAGCATATCCTTCCTCATCAAGGTTGCGTGTTGGTTCATCTAATATCAGTAAATTAGGCTTTCCAGCCAAGGCTAAGGCAAATAATAGTCTCTGTTCTTGACCACCCGATAAATTTGCTGCCCAGTCTTTGTGCTTTCCTGCTAAGTTCACCATATTGAGAATCTCTTCCGTAGAATGCGCATCGGGATAGTAACTGCGCACAAGATCGATTAACTCTTTAACCGTCAGATTTTTAGGTGGGCTCACCTTTTGCAAAACTGCGCCTACGCGAGTCTTTGCCGATGGAAGGAATGGCGATCGCCCCAGCAGCATGGCTTTCCCTGTATCAGGCTTTAATAAACCGAGAATGATGTTAAGCAAGGTGGTTTTGCCTGCGCCATTTGTGCCGCGCAGGACAACAAATTCTCCTTGGCGTACAGTCAAATTAATCTCTTGGAGAATGGATTTCTGTCCGAAGCGTTTAGAAATATTTTGAAGTTCGATCAAGTGCATGATTTCCGATCCAGCATTGTGAAAGACTACAGGTTCAATGCATGAACTGGCTGACAATCCAACCAACTACAAATCCCGCACCAACCGCAACCATCACAGAGGTTCCAAACGCTGTAGTTAGCACGAGTACAGTGGCTGCACTAGCTCCTAGAGCCAAGATTACAGGTACGGTGGCAACTGGTGCGATCGGATTGCAACTACTAAAACTAAAGATACAGTTGTTGCTTCCTTTGTTTGCGAACAAAAACATGGTCAGCACCAGTACGCCAAGTAACCCAGTTATAAGAAGACGATCGCCAGACAATGCATTCCAGCGTTCTCGTAGTCTTGATAGGACAGAAGCATTGGATGACTCATCAGATGAAGCAATATTTTTTGCCTGAAGTTCGGGGGAAGGGGCTGTAACTTGCGCAGGTTGGTTTTGCTGGACGGCTTTACTGGTCTCAGAAATGCTGGCGTTTGGTTTGGAGGAAGACTGCATGGATATACCTCGTGAGGTCGAAGTGATAACTTTTACACTTTACGAGACACTGGCAACTTTGATGAAAAATTTAACGAAAAACCACATTGCTACACCGAGGCAAGCTGTGACGATCGCAGGGGCTCCTGCTACAGCAGAGACGATCGCTACGGCTGTACCAGATGCAGTTGCGATCGCATTGGATGTGATCATGTTGCGAGGAGGATCTTGCGGTTTTGGACTGGCAAGATCATTGTGAGCGTTATGAGACAACCAATTGGGAATAAGCGATCGCTGAGTGGTATGGGGATCTTTTTGAGGATGGCACTTGGCAGGTAATGTGTCGCTCCAAGCAATGATCGGTGCACAGGAATGTTGGATTTCCCAAGTAATCCCACTCAGTAAGAACGTCCACAGTAAAAATAGAACCCAGATAATGGCTTTTGGCGCGATCGCTTTTTTAGATAGAGATTGTGGTGCATCTGCAATAGGTTGCATGGGTGTGGACAAAGGTTGATTTGTCCCAAATCATATCTCAATGAATAACATATGACACTAATGATTTTGGGGTAGAATAAGGTTTTGTTGGTCAGGTCTGTCAGACAATGAGCGAGATAAAGAGTAATTCAATCAATTCAGCCAATCAAATACCCAATCAAGTGCAATTCCTTGATGAATTTGAAGTAGTTGTCGTTGGGGCAGGACATGCAGGCTGTGAAGCCGCCCTCGCCTCGGCAAGAATGGGCTGCAAAACTTTACTCCTCACTCTCAACCTCGATCGCATTGCATGGCAGCCATGTAACCCCGCCGTTGGCGGCCCCGCCAAATCACAACTCGTCCATGAAGTCGATGCCCTCGGCGGCGAAATTGGCAAGATCACTGATCGCACCTATCTGCAAAAGCGGATTCTCAATAGTTCGCGTGGCCCCGCAGTTTGGGCCTTGCGAGCGCAAACTGATAAGCGCGAATATGCCGCCGAAATGAAAACGGTAGTCGAGAATGAGCCGAATCTCTCTGTGCGGGAGGGAACGGTGATTAATACTTTGCTAGATGCCAATCAAGGAATTATTGGAGTCGAAACTCAGTTTGGCGTGGGCTATGGTTGCAAAGCTGTAATTTTAACAACTGGCACATTTCTCAATGGCAAGATCTGGGTCGGCAACCGATCTATGTCCGCTGGTCGAGCTGGGGAATTTGCGGTGGCAGGACTCACGGAAACTCTGAACGCTCTAGGATTTGTTACCGATCGCCTCAAAACGGGAACGCCAGCGAGAGTAGATCGCCGCAGTGTGGACTATAGCCAAATGGAAGTCCAACCATCGGATACGGAGCATAACTGGTTCAGCTTCGATCCGAGTGCATGGGTAGAGCGCGAACAGATGAATTGTTATTTAACGCGCACCACTGCGGAAACCCATCGGATTATTCGCGAGAATCTTCACCTTACGCCAGTTTATGGCGGCTTTATTGATGCAAAGGGCCCTCGCTATTGTCCGAGCATTGAAGATAAAATTGTACGCTTTGCTGACAAAGAGAGCCATCAAATTTTTATTGAACCAGAGGGTCGTGATATTCCAGAGCTTTATATTCAGGGCTTCTCTACGGGAATGCCTGAGAATATTCAATTGCAAATGTTGCGAACTCTGCCTGGTCTAGAAAATTGCCATATGCTTCGCGCAGCCTACGCTGTGGAATATGACTATATTCCTGCAACTCAGTGCTATCCGACTTTGATGACCAAATTGATAGAAGGTCTATTTTGTGCTGGTCAAATTAATGGAACTACGGGCTATGAAGAAGCTGCCGCACAGGGGCTAGTTGCGGGTATGAATGCGGCGCTCTATGCAAAGGGTAAAGAGATGGTCGTGTTACCAAGAGCTAGTAGCTATATTGGTACTTTGATTGATGATCTCTGTACGAAGGAATTGCGCGAACCCTATCGGATGTTGACTAGCCGTTCGGAATATCGCTTGATTTTGCGATCGGATAATGCCGATCGCAGACTCACGCCGATTGGACGCGAGATTGGATTAGTCGATGATCGACGCTGGCAGCTTTTCTGTGACAAGCAGGAGCGCGTGTATGCGGAGGTAAAACGTCTCAATGAAACTCGTGTGAAGGAAAAGGATGAGCTTGGACAAAGGATTACTGCCGAAACAGGTGAAGCAATTCGCGGTGCAATTACTCTTTCTGATCTATTGCGTCGTCCTAAGTTTAACTATGCGGAATTAATTCATTACGGCTTAGCCGATCCTGACTTGAACCGTTTTGAGCGTCTGGCTGCGGAAATTGAAGTCAAGTATGTGGGCTACATCCAACGTCAAGAGCATCAAATCGAGGAGGTCGCGAAACATAGCGATCGCAAGTTACCAACTGATATTGACTACAATGCGATCGAGACACTATCTAAGGAGTCAAGAGAGAAGCTTAGCAAGATTCGTCCGATGACGATTGGACAGGCTAGCCGTATTGGTGGGGTAAATCCTGCGGATGTGAATGCGTTGTTAGTTTATCTGGAAATCCAGCATCGCCTCTCGGCAAGTAGAAAATAATTGATGGGCGGCGCTTTACGCCGTTCATCATTACTTCTAGATTGCTACCCTAAAAGGCAACTCGCTTGTACAGATCCATCAGACTAATCTCAAAATCCACTGACTCTAGTTTTAGAACTGCATCTTCACCTACATAGTCAGCTAAGATCCATTTACCGTTTGTCTGTTTTGCATATTGTTCCACTCCATAGCTAGTTTGCTCGACTAGAATATATTCTTGAAAACTAGGAATAGAGCGATAAAGCTTAAATTTATTTTCACGATCATATTCACCCGTTGAATTAGAGAGAACTTCTACAATTAAGCAGGGATTACTAATCCCTGTCTGTTTTTCATCAGTAAAAATTGGCTGTCCTTTAACCACCATCACATCAGGATAAGTATAACGCTTCTGCTCTGGCATCCATAGCCGTATATCACTCATAAAGACAGCGTAATCTAAATCCTCTAGTGCCAACAAAATTCGAGCCAGAAACTTAGCAGTCAAAATATTATGATTTGCTGTAGCTCCTGCCATAGGTATGATTTCTCCGTTGACAAATTCACTTTTAAACTCGGCTTTTTCTTCTAGTTCGAGATATTCATCTACGGTGTAGCGCTTAGTTGCTGCAAGTACCATAAGTTATTAGCCTCTTAACTTTGATTTAATTATATACAAAGGTTTGTGGCTAAAACCACATAAGAGCGTGTTTGAGAAGTCTCCTATCTAGCATGAATTTCTGCTTTTACCCCCCTTAATCCCCCCTTACAAAGGGAGGAAACTCAAGTCCTCCCCCTTTGCAAGGGGGAGTTAGAGGGGGTAAAAAACTTCTCAAACACGCTCTAAACTAAAGCGCTGCGGGAACTATGGCAATCCTAAATGAATTCCTATACATACTATTTTTCTAATTCTTCTATCAAGCCCCCGATCGCATTTAAAGCATTTTTTAAATGGGTGGCGATCGCTAAGGCAATCTCTTCTGGTTCGGTCATTTCATCTTCAGGATCGTCGCTGGTGTCGCGTAACCATGCGATATCGAGGTTGTCATTGCGATCGCTGATTTGTTCACGGGTAAAGCAACGGAAGCGACCTTCTTCGCCTTGATCGATGCGTGGGGATTTGCCGTGGGGATCGTCACCAAAGGCGGTTTCAAAGTCGGCAAAGTCGGCGAGGTTGAGTTGGCGGGTTTTGCCAAAGGTGTTGGTATTGGCTCGCATATCGTACACCCAGACTGCCTTGGTGTTATTGCGATCGCTTTTGCCGCGTGTAAAAAATAGCACGTTGGTTTTTACGCCTTGGGCATAGAAGATGCCCGTGGGCAATCGCAAAATTGTATGTAGATCGCAGAGTTCCATTAGCTGCTGTCTTAACTTTTTACCAATGTTGTCTTCAAAGAGAACGTTATCAGGAAGGACTACGGCGGCTCTGCCGTTGGCTTTGAGAGAGCGATAGATATGCTCGACAAAGGCGAGTTGTTTATTGGAAGTTTCGGCAGTGGTGGAGAAGTCATTGCGAGTGGGGCGACCGCCGCCTTTTTTGGTTCCAAATGGAGGATTGGTGAGGATCACATCGGCTTTGCCAAGGGTTTCACCATCGGGGGAGAGGCTATCACCGCAATCAACGGGGCTTTCGATGCCATGCAGCATCAAGTTCATCAGGCAAAGGCGATGGGTATCAGGAACTAATTCTAATCCGCGAAAGGCTTGGCAAATTTGAAATTCTTGAGCTTTGCTATTGAGAGTGTAAAGATCGTTAGTCTGCTCTTTGATGTAATGGTCGGCAGCGACTAAGAATCCTGCTGTACCTGCGGCGGGATCTTGAATGATTTCCCCTGCTTGGGGCTTGATCAGTCTAACGATCGCATCAATGAGAGGGCGCGGCGTGAAGTATTGTCCTGCGCCTGATTTCTTTTCGGCGGCGTTTTTTTCTAATAAGCCTTCATAGAGATTACCCAAACCTTCTTCACGGGCAGAGAACCAATCGAGGGAATCGATCGCATCGGTGATGGCTTTGAGATTGGTGGGTTTGCGGAGTTTGGTTTGAGCGTCGGTAAAAATTGCCAATACTACTGCGTCATTCACTTTCTTGGGTGAACCTAAATCTAGCAATAGCTGTTTGTAAAATTCTAATTGTTCTAAACCTTGGCGATCGTCAAGATCTTGCCAGCGATAGTTTTCGGGAAGGCGGCTTTCTTTGCCTGTTTCGGCAAGCATTTTCAGAAATAGCAGATAGGTCAACTCGGTGACATATTCGTTGTAGGTGATGCCATCGTCTCGGAGAATATTACAGAGATTCCAGAGTTTCGCGACAATATCGCGGGTGATGTTGCCCGTCGCATTACTGCCATTGTTGCCATTATTCGTACTCAAGCTTGCTTTAGCCACATTTCCTCATTGATATCGCCTAGAATCTGTTCTAATTGTCCTTCAAAATCGCGATTAAGTCTCTTAAATCCGCCATCCCGTTGGAAGTTACCGTGATCCAATGCTTCGAGATCGACTACGACTTCTTTAAATAATTTGCTCACCGATGCGATTTAACCATTTGCGTTGCAGATCTGTCCAAGGGCGTTTTTTGAGAATCCGCCTGATTGCACCTTTGACGCGATCTTCGTAGGGCATTAAGGGATCGCCGATCGCAGCTTGACGGACAAACCCAATGATCGAAGCGGCGATATCTTCATTTTTGGTGTCGCGCCATGCTTGCTGTAAATAAACTTCAGAATAGCCCTTGAGATCAAGTTCACGGCGCAATTCTCGCAATTGGGCGCGGGTCAACTCGCGGGGACGTTGTAAAACTACAGTGAGGGCGGCGATTTGATTAACGTTATTACGGACATAATCGGTGAAGCTGTCTAAAAAGTCTTGCGGTTTCTTGCCTTCACCATAGCCACGAGTGACGGAAATAACTTCATCTTCATGTTCGGAAATAGGAATCCAAGTACCTTCATAAGTGGGCTTCCATTCCCAAATTTTGCCAAGATAGGGACGCGATCGCACCCATTCGATCATTTCGGTGGTGGTCATGGTTTTGAATTTGGCAAGACTACTAGCAGGAGGTTCGCCGCTTTGGGTTTCGTAATTTTCCTTAGCTTGATCGCCCATTCTGGTAATTTTTTGGCGCATTTTTACCAAAATTTGATCACGGATTTCGGTTTGATGCTGCGGATCTCCGACCTGTATCAATTCATCAAATAGCTGCTCTAGGCTGATTTGAGGATTAACGATCACGGGCTTCATGTCGCTGACTTCTTGCATTTGTTTGTAAATATCGACAGCATCATAGATTTTGAATACCTGTTTGCCAATCTCATTACAACGCCTTGTGGCTCGACCGATCATCTGTTCATAGAGAATGCGACTATTGACGCGGCGCAAAAAGACGAGGTTACAGATTTTGGGAACGTCGATACCTGTAGTGAGTAGGTCAACGGTGACGGCGATGCGCGGTAAGGAATCATTACGGAAGGCGCGAATCTTAGCTTGAACGTCATCGACTGAGCCTGTTAGTTTTTGAATCGCATCATTTTCGAGTTCTTCATAGCGTCCTTGCATGGCTTTTTTTAGACATTCCACAACGAGATCGGCATGACGATCATTTGCTGCAAAAATTAGAGTTTTTTCGTCTGTTAAGGGATCGATTCTGGCGGTAAGTTCTAGGGCGATCGCTTGATTAAATGATTCAGTGATCACCTGTTTATTAAACTTCTCGACATCAAAATTTAGCTCATCGGGAGTGTTGCTGAGATCGATCGCGCCTGTGACAGTGTTGTAACGAGAAACCTCTTCATTGGCTTGAAACTTAATCCCTGTCTCACTGAGTAAGGTGCGAATCTGGATTGGTGGTTCGTGGTCGATTAACCTGCCATCGATGACGGCTTCGCGGTAGCCATAGGTGTAAATTGGTTCGCCGAAGATTTGTTTGGTATGCAGAGCAGGTGTGGCGGTTAAGCCGATCTTGACGGCATCAAAATGTTCTAAGACGCGGCGATATTTGGAGATGTAATCTTCTTGATTGCGGAAGCTTAACTCACTATCAGACATTTCGCGATCGAGCAGATAGCCTCGATGACATTCATCAATGAGAATCAAATCGTATTGGTCAATGTGTGGAATATCGCCATTTTCTTTGGCATAGAGGATGCGCTTGACTAGTCCTTGAATTGTGCAGATATGGACTTTAGTTTCTGATTCAGGATCGATGTCTTTTAAGCCCTTCAAGCCAAAAATATCGGTGAAGGTTTTGGTGGTAACGACTTTGGTGGATGTGAATTCATCGGCGGTTTGGTTGCCGAGGGCGCTGCGATCGACGACAAAGCAGACTCGGCGAAAGCGTTTAGGAATGAAAAATAAATAACTTATGCATTTTGAGGAATGGCTCTATAGTTCCATTTAGGAAGATATTCATCAAAAACAATAGGTAGATTTTCTTTGAAACCATCCATAACCTTTCTACCCTTG
>JBIKYZ010000066.1:0-20818 GCA_044354985.1 Pseudanabaena sp.
CCTGACGATTCCAAAGTGAAATTTGTTGAGAAATAACTGGATCTTGGTTGATTCTGGCTTCGATTTGTTCGGGTCCATAGACAAGTATTTGTTTAGGGAAAGTATAAAGCAGAAGTTTGCCATAGTTTTCTCCATCAGATCTCGCTGCTAGCCAAGCTACAAGATTTGTGCGCTCTTTAGGAGTGAATGGTAAAAGTAGAATGAACTCCTCAAATGGAACCTCAGGCAAACTAGTAATCAAGTAATAGGGTTCTACCAATCTTGGTTTGTCACCATAGACTTCATTGGGAATTTGCCATTGATCTTCACGGTTGTAGAACACTTGAGCATCAGTCATGTGATAAGTCATCAAGCGTTCTGACTGAATTGAGAATAAGTCCACAGGATAACGCAAATGCTGACGTAAGGCTTCAGGCATTGCACTCATGGGTTTAAACAAATCAGGAAAAATCTTTGCCCATGTGTGAATAATCGGATCGCTGGGTTCGGCAATATAGAAATTCACATTACCATGATAAGCATCAATCACAACCTTGATCGAGTTACGAATGTAATTGAGCCCTTCTTTGCCAATATCTGAATAGGGATAGCGATCACTGGTTGTATAGGCATCAACAATCCAATAAAGGCTACTTGGATCATTAGCCTGAGTTTTGGTACTTGCCGCCACTAGATAAGGATCACTGTCATATCGCAAAAATGGGGCGATCGCCTTAATCCTTTGCATAATGTTCCGCCGAAAAAGCAACTTGGTTTCGGGCAGAAATTCTGGAGTTACCGCCATGCGCCAATCATTAAGATATTTGGCAAATAGCATCCGCTGCCACCATGAATCAAGAGAGATACCACCTCTTCCATCGTAAGTGTTGTAAACATTATCATTGTCGCTGGGATAATCAAGTTCCTTTACTTTCGTGCCAGTCATCACATAGGTATTAGTATTCTCTCCGTAATAAATACGTGGCTGACCAATCGGGATACTTGTCCGCACCGCCTCGCTAGAAGTAGTGAGAGGAGTACCCTCGGTGATGCCAATATCTTTAATAAAATATTCAGGCAACCCCCCTGCCGCAACACGATTGACAGGACTTAGAGTAAATCCATAACCGTGGGTATAAATCAAATGTTGGTTAACCCAAGTTTGCGCTTCTTGAGGAACTGCGGCATAGTCTAATTCTCTCGCTGCGATAAGTACCTGTTGCTGACTAGCAGGAGTTTTGGATGACTTCTCTTCATTAATTGTATAGCGATCTATATCGGCATCAGGGAAACTGTAATAAAGACGGATTTGTTGCAATTGGCGATTGGTCGCAAGTAGTGGTTGTTTATCCCAAAGTCGAATATTCCGAACCGTTAAATCATTATTTTGAATGGATTTTTCGGTTAACTTGCCCTGTGGATTAAAAACTTGAGAACTAATACTTTCAAGTCCAAATGCTTGACGAGTAAAGGAGATTGTGCGTTGGATGTAGGGCTGTTCACGGGCAAGTTCATTCGGCTGTACGATTAATGATTGCACTGCGATCGGTAAACCCTCGCCAAGCCCTATCGCCATCGTCAGATATAAGATTAATACGGCTACTACTGGCTTACGGCTCACAGGCAGACGATGAAATCTAATCCATCTCAAAATCAAGTAAATAGCGATCGCTAAAGCTAAAACACTGAGCCCTGTGTAAACTGGCAACTGCACCATGTTATCTGTATAACTAGCACCATAGGAAACGCCGCGTGGTGAATATAAAAGTTCATAACGATTGAGCCAATAGCTAAACCCAATCACCAACATCACAGCGCCACCAAGTCCGTAGAGATGGCGCTGTTGATCGTGGGAAATGCCGACAAATTTGCCTTCGCTCAGGCTATTACCAGATAACAAATAGGTTAAAAGTACGGCGATAAAACCATATAGGCAAATGCCAACTAGCCCAAATTCCACAACTTCCAATGTGGGGAAATTGAATATATAAAAACTAATATCTTGATTGAAAACTGGCTCAGTCCGTTCAAAACTAGTGGGTTGAAAGTAAGGAATAATTCGCATCCACTGCCGTGAGATCACCCATGCTGTAAATGCACTCATCAAAAATGCGATCGCTTTCAGTAAAATCTTGGGATAGACCAATAAGGCGATCGCTACACTAATAGTCACTACGGCAGATAGTCGCTCTCTTAATATCTGAATTGTCAATTGACCGATCAGCTCTGGTCTAAATAGTAAAGGGGTAATTGGGGCAATACTTGGCTGAACAACTGACGGCTGCCATTGCGCGATCGCTACCTGTCCATAATGAATTATGAGCAAACAGATTAATAGGCTCAAGCCTAAAACTAGTGGCAATAGCCAACGCAATCGCAGAGAAGTGGGAATGTATTTGGATGATATTGCTTGCTGCTTATGTAGTTGCTGATTTAAAGATGCTCGCTTTCGTGTTTTTGACTGTTTCCGTTCAGCATCGCTAGGCAAATCAGCATATTTCAGCGTTTCAGCAATCTGCAAATTTTTGAATAGATAGACTAAGGCGATCGCAAATACGGCACTTCCCAACCCAATTTGCCAAGTAAGCCGCAACAAATACATTGGCAAGTAGCCCATCTCTTGAAACCATAAAATCTCACCTCCCAATCGCGCCACGATTTCACTGGTCAAAACTAAACCTGCAATCCCCAACAATGCAAAAAGGTAATAGCGCTTAGACAAATTAAATGTGGTTAGTTTTGCAGAGATTAACTTCATGATTTTATCTAGACTCGGAATTATACCAATTCATAAAAGTGTGGCCACACTTTTATGAATTAAAAACTAAACCCTGTGAGGATTTTAAAGACACAAAATTGCTATGCCATTTTGTGTTTTGGACTTATACCAGTTCATGAAAGTGTGGCTACACTTCTGTGAATTAAAAACCAAACCCTGTCAGGGTTTTAAAAACACAAAATGGCTACGCCATTTTGTGTTTTGGTATTACTCAGTAGCTATAGTGGGGGCTAAAAGCTCAGACACTTTGAAACGAATTGCTTAGCGGAATTCCTGTAGAAGCTAGAGGCGATCGCACTTTGCTAATTTAATTAAACTCATAACTTTTTTAGAAAAATGCTGCTTTACATTACTTTCCTAGAAAAGCCGTTTTTGATTCAGGGTAAAGCGCTGTAAGTTGATGATACAGTCATTACAAGATCTTTTCTAACTAACAACAATGGGAAACCTTCAGGGACGCGATCTTCTTAGTTTGGCAGATTTGCAACCAAGCGAAATTCAGGAATTGCTGACTCTTGCAAAACAACTCAAATCAGGAGAAGTCCAGTTTGACTTTCAGCGTAAAACCCTTGGCTTGCTTTTTCGCAAAGCATCAACAAGAACGCGAGTTAGCTTTACCGTCGCCATGCATCAACTAGGGGGACATGTCATCGACCTCGATCCAAGTGTAACTCAGGTTAGTCGGGGTGAGCCGATAGAGGATACCGCCAGAGTACTCGATCGCTATTTGGATGTTTTGGCAATTCGTACCTTTGAGCAAGCGGAGTTAGAGACTTTTGCCCAATTCTCGAAAATACCGATTATCAATGCCCTGAGCGATTTAGAGCATCCATGTCAAGTACTTGCGGATTTGCTAACCGTGATGGAAAACTTCGGCTCTTTAAAAGGATTAACCCTCACTTATCTGGGTGATGGTAATAATATGGCGCATTCCCTGATGATTGGCTGTGCTCTTGTTGGCATGAATGTTCGCATTGCTTCACCGAAAGATTTCATGCCCGATCCTGCTGTTGTTGCTCAAGCAAAAGCTCTTGCTATTAATTCCGAAGTAATCGTTACTGATGATCCTAAATTAGCGTCACTAGCTGCGCATGTCCTTTATACAGATGTATGGGCAAGTATGGGACAAGAATCAGAAGCAGAAAATCGGATTCCCATTTTCCAGCCCTATCAATTGAATGCGAAACTTATGGCTTTAGCCGATAAAGATGCGATCGCTCTGCATTGCTTACCTGCGCACCGTGGTGAAGAAATTACTGATGAAGTCATGGAAGGTACTCAGTCTCGCATTTGGGATGAAGCCGAAAATCGTCTTCATGCTCAAAAAGCTTTACTAGCTAGCGTTCTCTAAGTTTGTCTACACAAACTTAGTACCTATGCAGAATACATCCAAACCCGTAAGGTTGCACCCCGCAGGGGCGCAGCCTTACGGGTTTGGATGTGTAATTGATTAAGTGTGTCTACTTATAGATCAATCACATCTGATGAATAGCTTTTGAATAGCTTTTTTTCCCGTTTTTAAAATTGTCCGAAGTATTGTTACTGAGGACTTATACCAAAACACAAAATGGCAGAGCCATTTTGTGTTTTTAAAACCCTTACAGGGTTTAGTTTTTAATTCACAGAAGCGTAGCCACACTTTCATGAATTGGTATTATGGGATTATTGTTTCACCAGTTTTACAGGCTGATTGTCAGCCTGTAGGGTTTTGCCATCTGCTAAAAGAGTATAGGACTGAGTAGGAGGAAGTTGAGCAGGTCTTTTCCCATTTAAGGTTTCTACTTGAGATAAGACTTTTCCATTCTTAATCGAAACTTTTCCTGTTGTTCTGAAAGTCTGCTTTTTGCCGCTGGTAGAAGTAGCATCGATAACAGCTTCAAATGAGCCATTGGGTTTGATCGTCCATAAGCCTGAAATTGATGCTAAGCCTTGTTTTTTTGCATTGGCTAAAAACTCAGGTGTAAAAACAGTTTTATAGGTTCCTGCAATTTTAACAACCTTTACTTCAGACTGCTTTTGTTTTGTGATAACACTTGTATTTTCAAAAGCTTGGACTGGTAGTAACGTCTCCCAAATACCAACCGCAGAGAGCGTCATGGCAAAAGTAGCGATCGCACCCAAAATGGCGAAATTCAAGTTATGCGGATCTTGCTTCTGATACTTGTTGCTATTTGACATTGTAACCTCGCATAAACTACTTGCAAAATTAGAATAAATGATTCTAAGCGCTGTCTATCCTAATCTTTGGAAATCTTCAATTTCTAAGACATCACCGATCGCTGACATTGTGAAAACATCATCTCGGATTTTTGCATTAACCTTTACTTTCAATCCCTCTTGCAAAATTGCTTCTGGCGCAGGTTGCCAAATCTCATATTGCTCATCAGTATCGGTTACGATCGCCCAAGTTCCAGTGCCAATATCGATATATTCTACAGTTCCGACAATTTGGATGTTCATATACTTGCTATAGCTATTTTCAAAAAGAGCCAAAAGATGGGGTGCATCGCGCCCCATCTTTTGGCTTACAAGGTAGAAGTCTCTGATTTGATCGATAGATAGGCAAACCCAAAGCAAAGTAGTGAGTTAACGCTGAGAAATGCGATCGCAGGGCTTCCCTCACCAATCCACATCATCTGTGGTGCAAGCACCGCACTAGTTGCTAAGCAAGCCGAAGTACCGATCGCTGATCCGATCGCAAACCACTTCCATTGTGGATGTCCAAGCAGAATTAGCAATAAACAAAGCGGTAAAAGTACACTTGCTGTAATGGGATTAAGTGCATTGGTATTAGAAAAAGCATTTCCTAAATCAGGTAGAGAGCTTCCCGCAACACGGAAGGGAAGTTGGGTAACATCAAATAGATAGAAACCACGTAAAAAGAATAAACCTGCACCGCCGAAGAAAACACCGTTATTAAATGACCAATTCCAACCGAATGGAAACCAGCGATTAAGTAGCCATGCTAATAGATAGGAGCCAATCATCATAATCAATTTAGGGATTAATGCGATCGCACCGCCATCAACCCAAAATCTGGGACTCAAGTAACCATTGTCCCGCGCCCAGCGCAAGAAATCAGGAATTCCCAATTGCCCCTGTGAAGCAAGATTTACAGCCGCAGCAGCATTCAAGTGCCCAGCACCGTAATAGTTAAGAGTATCATCGGTAGCCTTGCGCGAAGACTGTTTGAGGATTTGAAACACTTTCTCAGGATCTTTCACGCCCGAAGCTTCGATTAAGGCGACAACTCCCGCAACGTGAGGAGAGGCCATACTTGTTCCTTGAAAAGAACTAAATACGGATTGCTTCGTTTTTGGATCAATTGTATTCTGCAAAATGCCGCCAGACGTATCGCCCTTTTCGCCATTTTTACCCCTTGCGATCGCACCGCCAGGAGCAGCTAAATCTATACCAGCGCCGTAATTAGAATAAGGAGCTTTTTCTCCTGTCGAACCTGTAGCGGACACTGCGATTACTTTGGGATAACGGGCAGGATAAAAAGCAGCATTACGATTTGAATTACCTGCCGCTGCCACGATTACCACACCTTTTTTATAGGCATAGTCGATCGCATCTTGCATGAGTTTGCTTTCGCCACCACCACCGAGGCTCATATTGATAACATTTGCGCCATTGTCGGCAGCAAAGATAATTGCTTCGGCAATATCAGAGATTGTGCCGCCGCCTGAAGCTGACAAAACTTTCAGTGGCATGATATTCGCTTCGTAGGCAATGCCAGCTACCCCAAAATTATTATTTGTCGATTGCGCGATCGTACCAGCGACGTGAGTTCCATGACCATTATCATCACTGGCATCTTCGCGATCGTTTACAAAGTCGTATCCTTTGACAAAATTAGTGTTTTTGAGGTCATCAACTTTGCTTACGCCCGTATCGATGACAGCAACTGTGATTCCCTTGCCTTTAGTTTTTTGCCAAGCCTTTTCCACTTCGATCGCTTTTAAATTCCACTGCTCCTTATACATCGGATCATTGGGAGTGGAGTCACCGATAAATTCCATCGAATAGACATAATTGGCTTCGACATATTCGGTCAAGTTGCGAAGTTCTTCTGACTGCTTAAGCTTTTCGAGGACTTGAGTATCGCCTTTGACCACATATAGGTTTTCGGATTTAGAAAAGGGGCTATTAAATTTTGGCTCAATTCCATATTTTGCGGCGATCGCCTTTAGTTCGCGCTCGACTTGAGAGGAGGATAAATTATCACGAAAGTTCAATACCATTGAGTCATATTTACCTTGAACTGCCAATCCTTGATAGGTTGAGAGTGCCCAAAATAAACCCACAAAAAACAAGCATGAGAGCAGAAATTTTTTCATAACCCTAAGACATTGATCTCCAGTCCTCAATAGCTTTGCAAGTATCAGGGAAGGTGGCGCTTTGCGTCACCTTCCCTGATCAATATTTTAACTATTCCCTTTTTGTTTGCGACAGCGATCGCTACAATATTTAACTTCATCCCAACACCTTTCCCATTTTTTGCGCCACGTAAATGGCTTGCCGCAAACTACGCAGTCTTTGCTAGGTAAAAAAGATTTATTGCCTTTGTAAGCCATATTTCTATGAATTTTGGCTTTGGATTAGGGTTACTTTCTGCTCGGCTTTCTCCAAATATTCGCGGCAAAACTTTGATCGCTTCATACCTTCTTCGTAAAGCGCCAACATCTCATCTAGAGCAGTTTCCCCATCGTCAAGAATTTCCACAATTTCTTCTAGGCGCTGCATTTGGGCTTCAAAGGGTAGATCTTTAGGTTCTTTTGGTTTCTTTGGTGATTTAGTCTGTTCGGTCATATACTTTGTCGATTACTTTCTCAATCTTGACATGCGCTATTTCTGATCGCCGCACGATTTCCACTTTATCAAATTCAGTGAGCGAATCATCATTACTAAGTAAGCGATCGCCTGATTTTAATAAAGCAAAACCACGCTGTAATGGTGATAGTGGGTGTAGCGATCGCAGATGGGCAGTTATCCCTTCGAGTTTAGTTTTGGATTGATGCGAATGCCGCACAAGAGACTTTTGCATTTCGCGTTCGGCTTCGTCTAACTGTTGAGCGCGATCATGTAGGAGATCACTAAAATTCTGTAAAGCATAGCTATTGGTAATTTTATTCAATCTTTGATTGTAATTCTGGATTGCTAGTTGGGCAGAGCGATTTAGTAGATTTTCCCAAGCAATAATCTGTTGCCATAGGGTATCGCGATCATATTGAGTTACCAGTTCTGCTGCTGCCGTTGGTGTGGCTGCGCGTAAATCAGCAACAAAATCCGCGATCGTAAAGTCGATTTCATGTCCAACAGCAGAAATAATCGGAATGCGCGAATTATTGATTGCTTCAGCAACAGGCAAGGTATTAAACGCCCAAAGATCCTCAATCGAGCCACCACCACGACCGACGATTAGCACATCGGCATCGGTATTCTGTAAAGCTTTAATGGCTGACGCAATCTCTTCTGGGGCATTTTCTCCTTGAACGGTCGCGGGACATAGATAAATCTCGCAATGGGGCGATCGCCTATTTAATGTACTGAGAATATCCTGAATCACGGCTCCTGTCGGTGAAGTGACAACCCCAATTTTGAGAGGAAAAGCAGGAATACCACGTTTTCGGTCTGGGTCAAAATATCCCTGCTCAGCGAGAGCTTCTTTGAGTGCAGCAAAGGCAAGATAGAGATCACCCTGCCCTGCGGCAGTCATGCGATCGCAATCAATCTGATATTTGCCACGGGGTGCATAAACCGTTAACCGACCTTGGATGACCACTTGCATTCCATTTTTAGGACGAAATGATAAAGTGCGACTTGCCCACATCACACAATCGATCTGGGCTGACTCATCCTTAAGGGTAAAATAACGATGTCCAGAGGCTGCGGCTGTAAAGCCTGATATTTCCCCTGTGACTCGAACAATGCCAATTTCGTCCCGCAACAAAAGCGTAATTGCTTGCGTCAAATTAGCTACAGTCATCGCATCTTTAGAAGCGTTCATACAACCTACTGCTCATACCGCAATCTCCTCATAATATGGATAACTTTTTAAATACTTGTTTAAATACAATTGCTATCTCCCTAAAACATTCTATGCTGCTACTTGCTGTCCTGCCAGTGACATTAGGGCAAGCCACAGTTCAAGCTCAAGTTGCCGTCCCAGATAGACAAGGTAACTACTATAGAAATGAAACAAATGTACAAGCGCAAAGAGCATCTAGATATGGGACTGGTTCGCTCTGGCAAGTAGTTGTTGAGAGCCTCAATTGCCGTCAAGAGGCAAGTATAGAGAGTCCTGTAAAACGTACTTATTTAGCTAATGATATTTTAGAAGTACAAATTTATCGGGGTGGATCTGATGAAGTTTTAATAAATGCACGCGATCAAAATGGTAGACCTTGGATGCCAGTTCGTGATGGATTTTCATCAGAAGGAGCCTGTTATGTGAGGGCAAATAGTCGATTTATTCGACCAGTAGTCAAGTAAAGAAAGGCATGTACAGCACCTTAGCAATGCAATCCTTTTTCTTTTTGCAAGACTGGTAATCTAACGCTTACTGTCTTCCCAGTGAATAATTACAGCGCTTCTCTCGCTCAAGCCCAAACCAAAAAAGCCCTTAAAAGTGTTGCTTTGTAACACTTTTAAGGGCTTTTTTGTAGTTCGCTTGATTGGTAATTTCTGTAGGAGTGCGTGGCGAAGCCCGCGCACTCCTAATTATCTAAAAGCACAAGATGGCTATGCCATTTTGTGCTTTTAGATAATTAGGAGTTTCGGTTTTAATTCACAGAAGTGTTGCCACATTTTTGTGAATTGGTATAAAGCGATCGCATAGCAGTGGCTTTACATTTTGAGTTGTTAGAGTATATTTGCTCTAAATTTACAGTGCCATACCGTAGTATCATAGAACTCAGTCAAGAAAATTTTTTTAACAAGAATTACGGTCTGTTGTGGAACTTTCTTTAAAGAGTGAATATGCAATCTTGGCTATGCTTGAGCTAGCTAATAATTTTGCGATCGATCAGCCTCTCCAGATTCGCCAAATTGCAACCCAACAAAATATTCCCGATCGCTATTTAGAACAATTGTTAGCGACTTTAAAACGGCAGGGTTTAGTCAAGAGTCAACGTGGCGCAAAGGGTGGATATATTCTTTCCCGTGCTCCTTGGGAAATCAGTCTACTAGAAATCATTCGGGGCATCGAAGGTTATGATCCAATTTCGGAAAAAAATAGTAAATCTGGCAATGAAAGCGCTTCTCTTTCGGTAATTCTTGAAGTATGGGAAGCAGCGCAAAAGTCAGCGTCTAATGTTTTGGATGGCTGTACATTAAAAGATTTATGCGATCGGCAACGCCAACGTCAAATCGCGACAACCATGTATTACATCTAGTCCATCAACATAGAATTAACTATGCTGGGATTTAAACTGCGAATATATCGGGATAGAGTGAGCATTTCTTGACTTATATATCGCGGCTTTTTGATTGCTCAGTTCATAAAACCCAAAAGGTAAGAGGTGGCACAAAGTGCCGACTCTTACCTTTTGGGTTTATAGATATTAAAACGCTATATGATTATTTTGCATTTATTTTTTAACTTAAAGCCAATATGTTGAGTTCGACAAAGGAACTTCTAGAAACAGCAAGACGCAATGCCTATGCAATCGGCGCGTTTAATATTTATAACTTAGAAGGTGTAAAAGCAGTAGTAACCGCTGCCGAAATCAGTCGCAGTCCTGCGATGCTGCAATTACATCCTAGTGCTCTCATCTATGGCAAACTTCCTTTAGTGAAAATGTGCATCGAAGCCGCCAAATCAGCAAATGTCCCGATCTCTATTCATCTCGATCATAGTACTTCGGCAAGTGATATCCGCTTAGCCCTAGACGCTGAAGTGAGATCAATCATGGCAGATGGCTCTCCCATGACATATGACAAGAATCTCGAATTTACAAGAGATATGACTACTCTCTCCCATAAATTCCATGCAGTTGTGGAAGCAGAAATTGGTAGAATTAGCGGAACAGAAGATGGTCTAACGATCGCAGAGAAAGAAGCAAAAATGACTGATCCGATCCAAGCTTTTGAGTTTGTCAATTTAACCAAAGTTGATGCGATCGCTGTCACCATCGGCAATGTACATGGCGAATATAAAAGTCCACCCAAACTAGATTTTGCCCGTCTGGAAAAAATCCGTAGCCTTGTCGATATTCCTTTGGTTTTGCATGGTGCTTCGGGCTTACCTGCGGAAATGATCCAGCAATCGATTCAATTGGGAGTCTGCAAATTTAATGTGAATACAGAGGTGCGCCAAGCTTATATGCAAGCGCTCAAGTTAGAAATCTGTGGTGATAGTCCTAAGGATTTGCTGGAGATCGCTGGCGAAGCGATCGCGGCTATGCAAGAAGTGATCATCGAGAAGCTCCATCTCTTTGGCTCCATCGGTAAAGCCCGTTTACATGAAACACCTTATGCTGAAATATTGTCTAGTCAAGCCTATAAATAAGTTAAGTAAATAAATGAACCAACCAGACAAGCAATTACAACTGGACAATTATAGAGATAAATTGCTCGAAGCTCTCCATCTTCCTGTAAAAATTGCCACTCAATCCATCAATAGTATTGTTGTCTTATTGATAATTAATATTGGATCTGCTGCTTGGCTATCCTTATTCCTTTGGCAAAGATTCAATGTCAATATCCTATGGATTTTTATCGTTACATTAATTGTTTGTCTGCCTTCTTATTCCCTCGGAAATCTGTATGTAACTCTGAAAGAAATCATCGTCTTGCCTGAAAGAATTATTACTTATTTCCAAACAGTGCAACAGACTTTTGCCGAGTTAGATGAAGCTCATGAGAAAGTTTTAGCCCACTCTAAAGACAATTTGGGAAAAGATTCAAGCAAATTTTTTTCTGGTAAGAAGAGACAACTTATATTTGCGATTGGACAGCGGTTAAAAGATTGGTATTTTTTAGCAAAGAAGTTAAAAGAAGTTAAGTCTCTGATAAGTGACTCTCAGGATCTTTTAGTGCTGACGTTTCAAGCTATGGCTCTAACGAATCCAATTTTTCTTCTGTTAGTAACGATTGCAGTAGTACTAACACTTGTTTACTTTTTTGTTGCTTTGGTTACACTTGTTTTTTATCTGTTTTCATTAGGAAGATAGTTTTATGATGTTGGTGGGGGCATTTACTGCGCTTTGCGCTGTAAATGCCAACTCGTAACGCTAGGATTTATAATAGATTTTATAAATAGTGACTTAGCCAGCTAAGCCGTCATTTATCTCTACAAATACTTCGCCTAAACGCATTACGTTATGACTGCAAATGCCCCTACAAAGACCAAGACACAATACGAAGCCGTAATTGGTTTAGAAACCCACTGTCAGTTGACCACCAACTCAAAAATATTTTGCAACTGTTCAACCCAGTTTGGTGCGCCACCAAATACTAATGTTTGTCCTGTCTGTTTAGGTATGCCTGGGGTGTTGCCCGTTCTTAACGAAAAAGTATTGGAATATGCAGTCAAGGCTGGACTAGCCCTAAATTGCCAAATTGCTCCCCACAGTAAATTCGATCGCAAACAATATTTTTATCCTGACCTTCCCAAAAATTATCAAGTCTCACAATACGATCTACCGATCGCAGAGCATGGTTGGCTAGAAATTCAACTAGAAGATGGTAGCACCAAGCGGATCGGTATTACTCGATTGCACATGGAAGAAGATGCAGGCAAATTGGTACATGCAGGTAGCGATCGCCTTTCAGGTTCTAGTCATTCACTAGTAGATTTCAATCGGACAGGTGTGGCTTTATGTGAAATCGTCTCTGAACCAGATATGCGATCGGGTGCAGAAGCTGCTGCCTATGCTCAAGAACTAAGACGGATTATGCGCTATCTTGGCGTTTGCGATGGCAACATGCAAGAAGGCTCTCTACGTTGTGACGTGAATATCTCTGTCCGTCCTGTTGGGCGTGAGAAGTTTGGCACGAAGGTAGAAATCAAAAATATGAACTCCTTCAACGCGATCCAAAGAGCGATCGATTTTGAAATTAATCGCCAAGTGGAAGCTCTAGAGACTGGTAGTGAGATCATCAAACAAGAAACCCGTCTTTGGGAAGAAAATACTCAACGCACAATCAGTATGCGCTCCAAAGAAGGCGCGAGTGATTATCGCTATTTCCCAGAGCCTGACCTGATGGCGATCGAAGTTCCACTGACTACGTTAGCGCAATATCGTTCAGAGCTTCCCACCCTTCCTACCGCCCATCGTAAGCGTTATCGCGATGACTTTGGTTTGACTCCTTACGATGCAGCTCTAATTGCCGACGATCGCAGTATTGCCGAATTCTTTGATGCCACGATTCTCACAGGTGCGGAACCAAAGCAAGTCTTTAACTGGGTGATGGGTGATGTTACAGCCTATCTCAATGAGAACAAACTCAAGATTGCCGATATTGCTCTCACTCCTACAGTTTTAGGAGAGATGATCAGACTAATCACCGAAGGCACAATCAGCAGCAAAATCGCTAAAGATATCTTGCCTGAACTCATCATCAAAGGTGGCTCTGTTAAGGATTTAGTTGCATCTAAAGGCTTAACTGTTCTTGCAGGTGCGGAACTTGAGCAAATCATCGATGAGATCATTGCGGCTAATCCTAAGGAAGTAGAGCAATACAAGGCTGGTAAAACCAAGCTTCTAGGGTTCTTTGTCGGTCAAACCATGAAGAAAACCCAAGGACGAGCTGAACCACAATCCACCAATAAATTAATTGCCGATAAACTATCCTCATAATTTACAAAGGCGGCGCTTTGCGCCGCCTTTGTTTTTTAGTTTCAAATTCCTGCTGAATTAATTGAAGGAGTTGTATACGTGGCTTCCCCTTGGACATTTAATACCAAATCAAGAAATGGCTACGCCATTTCTTGATTTTAAAACCCTTACTGGGTTCAGTTTTTAATTCGCAAAAGTGTTATCACACTTTCGTGAATTGGTATAACTTCAAGTAACACTTTGGAGGGAATTAATGAGCATTGCAGTTGAAGTATATAAGTCTTGTAGCTATGAGGAATCAAAAGTGGCAAAAGATATCTATCATGACATTGTAAGAACAGCTTTAGAAAAAGACGGTTGGTTGATAACTAACGATCCTTTGACGCTAAAGATTGGTCGCCGTAGAGCTCTAGTAGATTTGGGCGCAGAGAAGCTATTAGCGGCAGAACGAGAAGGACAAAAAATTGCTATTGAAATTAAAAGTTTTCTGAATCCATCTCCAATTCACGATTTAGAACAGGCTGTTGGACAATTCGTGTTGTATTCCAAGGTTCTGGCACAACAAGAGCCAGAGAGGGTACTATATTTAGCAATAACACGCCTTGTTTTTAGCGAGATTTTCTCGGAAGAGATTGGTCAGCTTATGCTTAGTGAGACTGACTTGAGGCTAATCATATTTGATCCAGAAAAGGAGGAAATAGTGCAATGGAAACTCTGACTGAATATCAAAATCTTTTAAAAAGAATTCTTGAGCAATTTACGCAGATTCCTTACAGATATGGAGATATTACTACGACACTAATTGTTAGCGAAGATCATAATCATTATTTACTGATGGATCAGGGTTGGGAAAAAGGGTTGCGTGTGCATGGTTGTTTGTTCCATGGGCAAATTATTAATGATAAAATCTGGATCCATTATGATGGGATTGAAGATAGTGTGACTGAGGAGCTAGTGGCTGCAGGTGTACCTAAAGAGCAGATTGTTCTTGGATTCTATCCACCTGATGTACGAATGCATACAGGTTATGCTGTTGTTTAGGAATATTTTTTTGCGATTAAACATCCTAAATGCGTGAAAGCAACGATTTGATATTCTTTCACATTTTTTCCTTTAAGGACTTCCAACGCTTTATCTTTATATAGCAATAAAAGATTTGCTTAGGACATACAGCGCTTTGCGCTCAACCCCAAATAAAAGCGGCGGTGCTAAGCGCCGCTTTTATTTGGGGTTTTGATTTGTAGCTATCTCTTTTACTACTATCCTACATTCAGCAGGTGATCTGGGCAAAAAAATATTTACCACGAAAGAATGAGGGTTTCAGAGAGTCTATTCTCAATAGTCAAATTTTATTGACTATTACTATCAATTAGGTAATCTCGCCATGAGTCTCAAAAAAACAGGAAAATCCCAAAATGCTTTTTCTATAAGGATTTTTCCAATAAATGCTGATTCTCAAAAAACACCTGCTGAATGTAGGTACTATAAGTACCTGTGCAGAATAAACCCTCAAGGTTGCATCCTAATATAGACGCAACCTTGAGGGTTTGGGTTTGAAATTAATTATGCCCATCTACGTTATTGCTATAGTTTAAAGAATGTACGAATGGAATTTAAATATAGTGGCTCGTTGGTAGCTGCCGTGTTGTTGTGTCCAGCATTGGGAATAAAAACAATTTGTTTTTTTGTAGATGTTGCATCATACAATCGCTGAGACATCTCTGAAGGAATGAGATCATCCGCAGTACCATGAATGTAAAGCACGGGAACCGCTAACGATCGCACCTTAGCGAGCGAATCAAAACGTTGATGAATTAACAAATCAATCGGGAAAATCCGATATTTCGGATCGAGTTGAGCCATGTCGCTCATCGAAGTAAATGAAGCATCAACAATCATTCCCAATGCATCGGGATACTTCATAGCAAGATTGATTGCGATCGCACCACCTAACGAATGCCCATAGATCATGATCTGACTGGGTTTATAGCCTTTTTGGATTAAATAATCCCAAGCCATTTGGGCATCTGTATAAACCGATGATTCTGTAGGGAATCCACCTTCACTCCTACCATAGCCGCGATAATCAATTACTAAAACAGAGAAACCCATCCGCATTAAGCGATTAGCATGTTTTGCATTGGCACTAATATTCTTGCCCTTGCCATGCAAATACAAAAGCACTCTGCGATCGCCTAAATTACTTTTTGCTTCTTGCTTGGCATTGGGTAGCCACCAGCCATGAATATTTTCAGTTGTTCCAACAGCATTCTCGACAGGAATTAAGACATCCTCATATGTGGCATTAAAGTCAGCAGGTGTAGTCGTAATTTCTTTAACTGGTGAAAAGACTAACCGCGTTTGCCCAAACCACAACGCAGCACATACAGAACAGTAAAAACTGGCGATTACAATCCCAGCGATCGCGACAGGGCGAACCCAACGTTTAGGCGATCGTTTTTGGATCTGCTCATGTTGCAATGATTCTAGGGATGATTCAGACATTGAAGTTTGAGTTTTTGGGTTTTGTTGCTTAGAGCAATTTACGATCAAAATAGCATATTGGATTTTTAAAAAATCCAATATAAATACCAAAAACCTGTACCGCCGATAATCCTAGATTTATACGTTAAGGATATGCGTCGCATATCCTTAACTGTTTAGCACTTACCGCCTGCTGTAAAGGTGGTAAAGGTTTTTAGTTTTTATATATTCAAAAGCTATTGCAAGTTTGCACTATTGCTGTAATATAGTTAAGCACTAAAAAGGCAATTGCGGTCATGGTGGAATGGTAGACACGCCATCTTGAGGTGGTGGTGGCGAAAGCTGTGAGAGTTCGAGTCTCTCTGACCGCATATAAATAAAAAAGCAGCGCTACGCGCTGCTTTTTTATTTATCGATAATTACCAAAAGATAAGTGGCGGCGCTTCGCGCCGCCACTTATCTTTTGGGTTTTGCTTTGGACTAGCGATCTCTTGTACTGCTATAGTAGGCTTGAACTCTAGTTCACAAAATGCTCCAAAACTCATGTCTCGCCAAGTCAATTGTCAACAAGAATGCACCAATGGCTGTGTCCTCGGTGATCAATGTCCCAACTTAGAATATCTCGCTAAAGCTCGCAAACTTTTAGCCAATACATCAATCGATAAACTGATCGAAATTTCTGATTCCCGTTTTCTGCGTCCAGATGCTCCCGCTGACAAATAAAAAAAGCCTCGCTAAGCGAGGCTTTTTTTATTTGAGTTTCTCTTTAGCAAGTTTCCAGAGATTGTCTAGCTCCTCGGCAGTAAAGCTATCAATGGGCTGATCGCTCAATGTCTCAATCACCTCAAGGCGCTGAATAAATTTTTGGTTGGTTGATTGCAAAGCTAACGATGGATCGAGATCGTACCAACGAGCCACATTAATTAGAGTGAATAGTAAATCTCCTAGCTCCGCCTGTTGATTTTCCTTAGATTCATGCTCTAGAGCTTGACGCAGCTCATCTAACTCTTCATGAAATTTCGCCCAGACACCATCGGCATTTTCCCATTCAAAACCATTTGCCGCTGCCTTTTGAGATATTTTCATACCAGCGGTTAAGGGCGGCAGCGATCGCGCATATCGCTTGAGTTTGTAGCTAAGTTTTTGAGTTGTCGCTAAGTCTTCCCCCTTTTCCTCTGCCTTAATCCTCTCCCAGTTTTGATGAATTTCATCCATATTTTCAGTCTTAACATCGCCAAATACATGGGGATGTCGGCGGATTAGCTTTTGAGCGATCCCTTCCGCAACTTCCGCGATCGCAAATTGATTAGTTTCGCTAGCGATTTGCGACTGCAAAACCACTTGCATTAGCAAATCACCCAACTCTTCAGCGATCGCCTTACTATCTCCACTCTGGATTGCATCCACTACCTCATAAGCTTCCTCAATCACATAGGGGATCAAACTTTCGGGGGTTTGCTTTAAATCCCAAGGACATCCACCATCAGGCGATCGTAACTTCGCTACCACATCGATTAAATGTTGGAGTGCGATCAAATTAGCCGAAAAATTACCATTTGGATCAAAAGTCATAATATTTGTTTAATGTTAAGAAAAGTAACGAAATGCTATAATAATTTGTATAAAAAAATATTGCTTTTAACAAACTATATACAGCATCAAACTTGCCGTTGGAGATCTGCCCCATGAGTAATACTGCTAGTCTTGATCCCGAAATGCTCAGACAACTTCTTGAACCATTACTAGAAGATTTCACCTATTGGTTTAATCGCTCTCAGAAATTACTCTCCAATGAACGCCTGAATTTCATACAAGAATCAGATCAGCAAAATTTGCTAGAACGAGTCGAAAATGCTCTCAAAGAAGTTGCTGCGGCGAGAGCTTTGTTTCGCGTTACAGGACATCAAGTTGGTGTAGACATGATGACAATGAGACCTTGGCATGAACTACTAATGGAGTGTCAAGCCGTAGGGATGCGCTACTATCGTAATCAAGTAATTTAAAACTTTAATTTTGATTTTAATCTTATCCCCTGATTTTTTCTCGCAAACCTTAGTTCACTTAATTTACATATTTTTTTAGGAAATGCAGACATGGTTCAGATCCTTTATATACTCGCTTTTACGATCCTCTCCATCTTCGCAATCAGCAATCTGATTCGTAGCATGATTGCTCTTTCCCAAAATGATTCACGAGGCTATCAAGATAATCGGAGCCGTCGAGTATCTCCTCAATATGCCCATCCAGAATTATGGGATAAAGATGGCAAATATATCGATGAACCATTAATGGTAATTAAATCAATTAATGTCGATGACGCTCGCTCAAGACTTGACGCTTTATACAATTCATCACCTAGTAGTGAAAAATAAAAGTTTCAGTTGATCCGCGCTTTGCGTCGGTTAGGGAACTACAAGGAAAAATGATGCACATAAAAACCCCAAAATATGATTGTGGTATAAGCCTACAACCATATTTTGGGGTTTCATGTGCAAAACTCTTAATACCAATCCACAGAAGTGTTGCCACACTTCTATGGATTAAAAACTAAACCCAGTAAGGATTTTAAAAACATAAAATGGCTACGCCATTTTATGTTTTGGTATAACTGTTTTATTGAGGTATGGATGACCCATAGTTTATTAGTTTGTACTACTTGCGCTAGCACTTGGCAAAATGGCAAAAAGGTAGGTATTAGTGGTGGTGAAACATTACTAAAAGAGCTTTCTCAATTACATCAAAGTTGGGAATCGCGATCGCATTTTGAGATTCGTGCAGTTTCCTGTATGAGTGCTTGCAGTCATGCTTGCGTTGTTACGTTTGTTGCTGAAGGTAAATATTCATACCTATTTGGTGACTTACCCAGTGATGCCGAAAATATGCCCACAACAGCCGCCGCGATATTGTCCTGCGCAGAAATATATTGCGATCGCGCTGATGGAATGCTGGCTTGGAAAGAACGTCCCGAACCACTAAAAAGTGGTGTAATTGCTCGCATACCACCTTTATAAAAAAGAGCGCTAAGCGCTCTTTTTTCTGCGAACCACTATAAATTTTTTGAAAGTCTTGCAAAGCAAGACTTTCAAAAAATTTATAGGTTTTGGTTTGATCGCAAAGCGCTGTAAAATCAAGGGATAGCTGTCGCCATGATGTTAAAACCCAGTCATAGAGTTGCGGCGCTTTGCGCCGCAACTCTATGACTGGGTTTTATGTCGTTACACACATAGCGACAACTATAACAAAAGAAATTCTGGTAATGTGGACAAATCTTTCTACATATTTTAAAGACAAAACTCAAATTTGTAACACCTCATGCAAGGCACGCTCAGAGAAATTGACGTACATACAATCATCCACCTCATTGAGTTTGGTCAACGAACTGGAGAGTTATTGATTGAATCGAGCACAGGAAAATTCTGGTTTTTATTCTTTGATAACGGAGAATTGATCTACGCCACTGATACTGATAGTAACTTGACCCGTCTACGTGATTATTTACATGGATTAGGCTTAGACCATGCGCTGGATCATCTATCAAGCTCGAAACTGGGGATTAATGTTTTAGAGTATGGTCAGATTTGGGCGCTCCTTGAAGCCAAAATTCTCACACCTGATCAGGCTAAGTCTATTCTCGAAAGCACAATCCGAGAGGTACTTTTTGAAATTATTGGTCTCTATCAAGGAACCTTTGTTTTTGAAATTAGCGCTGCACTTACGCCAAAGCTTACACAATTCAAGTTTTCACAGATTAGTTCTGAACATTCACAACAGCTTCAGACATGGAAGAGATTTTATCCAGTTTTACAGTCAATCGATCAATGCCCAGTATTGCTAACTCAAGAGGCTCTACCACTCTTAAATACTTGGATTGATGGTAAAACGACAATCCGTCAGCTATCACGATACGCAGGGCAAGATATTAGTCATATCAGTCAGATAATCTATGATGCAATCTGCTTTGGGCAAGTTGCGATTACTCCATTAGCAATGAGCGCACCGCAACAAGTAAAGGTGAAATCGCCCCGAATTCTATGCATTGATGACAGTGTAACAATTTGTCGAGCTGTTGAATATATTCTGCATAATCATGGATTCCAAGTGATGGCAGTATCTAGCCCTATTAAAGCTTTAAGCTTGATCTTTCAACATAATCCTGATCTAATTTTGTGTGATATCACTATGCCAGAGATAGATGGATATGAATTATGTGGAATGCTCCGTAAGTCCAGTGCGTTTGCAAAGGTTCCAATTATTATGCTCACTGGAAAGGATGGTTTTATCGATCGCGTCAAAGCTAGGATGGTTGGTGCTACTGAATATCTAACTAAACCATTTGGAGAAAAGGAGTTACTGACAACAGTCGAGAAATATAGCAAACGATAAAGGCGCTGGGATTTAAGAGCAAAAGCCAATAAATTTTTTAAAAGTGTTGCAAAGCAACACTTTTAAAAAATTTATTGGCTTTTCCAAAGCGCTCATTTACAAACCGCTACATCCATAAGAGCTTGAGCAGCTATTAGATTCGTTGCAGCAGTTGCATCAACTGCTGGAGAAAACAGAAAGCCCTGTCCATAGTCACAGGAAAGAGATCTCAAAACATTAGTGTGAGCATCTTTATCAATACCTTCGGCAACTACTTTTAGCTTCAACTGATTAGACAGGTTAATTGGACTTTGGACAAGATTGAAGCAAAGAAAGAGCGGGATTAAGCGAAAAGGGATAATGAGAGTTTCAACTTTCAACCGAAAACAAATCATTATCCCTAAACCCATTATGCCAATAATTGTCA
>JBIKYZ010000067.1:0-20772 GCA_044354985.1 Pseudanabaena sp.
ACTTAATTCTAAGCTCAATCACTTCGCTCTCAAATCCAAATTATATATCAAGGCTTTGCAGCAATCTCACTTGGAATGGCAGTCTCTGAAACCTTTTTAGGCTTCTGCGTAACATGAGTTATTAAATATTAAAGCTGAATGGAAGAATAATGCTGATATTTTCTTGAACGAAGAGTTCACAATTGAAAATTTTAGATTGCAAAGACAGAAGAAAAACTTTCAAATTGTTCATCTAGCCTCCTATGGAAGCTTTCTTGATGGAGATGCGGACAAAGCTTTTAGTTTATTATGGGATAAAAAAATGGGACTAAAAGAGTTTGAGCAATTAGGATTAGAGCAGTCTCCTTTAGAACTACTTGTATTGAGTATCGCTAACACTGGGATCGATAAAGATAAAAAATCAAAATTTGGTCTTGCTGGAAGAGCTATTCAATTAGGTACTAAATCAGTTTTAGCAACTCTCTGGGGAGCTAGTGATGAAGCCTTAGTAACACTAATGACAGAATTTTACAAGCAATTAAAAACTGCTCCAACCAAATCAGAGGCACTTCGTCAAGCACAGATTTCACTCCTAAAAAGAGGAGAACGATTTGACCATCCAGCTTACTGGGCTGGTCTTACAATTATCGGCAATCCTTGGTAAAAAATTCGCCTATTAAGCCTTGGCTGAGAGAAACTCGACGACTATCTCTCCACTAACCCCAACACCACAGAAAGCGATAGACGAATCAAGTAACAAGTAAAAAGATAAAAGGAAAAAACAGGAAAATCAATTTTTTACTTGAAGTGTGACACTATATATGGTGCTATAGTAGTGTCATGACTATCGTATCTTCGTTTCCTATCGTCATTGATACTAACGTCCTGTTTGAAGGCTTAACAAAACAAGGCGGTGCTGCGGGACTCATCATTGACGCATGGCTAACAGGATTATTTGAAGTCTGTGTTTCCAATGCCCTCGCCTATGAATACGAAGATGTCCTCTCTCGTAAAATTTCCCAACCTCGTTGGCAAAAGCTTCAGCCTGTACTTGGTAGATTACTCAACCAATGTCGATTTACGATCATTTATTACTCTTGGCGACCAGCATCACCAGACGCAGGAGACGATCTCGTAATTGACTGTGCCATGAATGCAAGCGCAGCAGTAATCACTTCAAATCTGCGTGACTTTCAAAATGCCAAAGAGTCTCTAGGCTTGCAAGTAATGACTCCAGCCCAACTAATTATCAAACTAGCATCAATAGGAACTGAACCATGAGCCGATTAACCCTACGCTTACCAGATACATTACACCAACAACTAGTCCATTTAGCAGAGAGCGAAGGAGTCTCCCTCAATCAATACATTGTCTATGCCCTAACCCGTCAATCCTCAACAAATTACACCATTCAACCAATTCCCAAACAAGAAACCAATCAACAACAATCAGACTTCACTAACCTTTTTCAAAAACTAGGAACGGCATCTCCCACTGAAATAGAAATAGCATTAGCAGAACGAGAAACCGTTGAACCAGAAAAAGAACTAACTCCTGAAATCATTGCCCAATTTCAGCAAAGGCTCCAAAGCAAGGCTTAAAACTACTTGATAAGTTCGATTCACTGACTGGATAAACTAGCATATTCAAATAGAATGAGTGCGATCGCCTATTAGACAAACTCTCTTGTAGAGAACATTGGAGACAATTTTTCATGACAGAAAATTTGAATGGTAAAGTTGCCCTAGTAACAGGAGCATCGCGAGGAATTGGAAAAGGTATCGCCATTGGGTTAGGTGAAGCTGGGGCGCTAGTTTATATCACTGGGCGCAGTCTAAATAGCAATAATCCATCAGATACTCTGTCAGGAGATTTATTAGATACCAAATACGCAGTAGAAAAAGCAGGAGGAACTTGTATCGCAGTTCCCACCGATCACAGCGATGATGAACAGATTAAATCTCTATTTGAGCGAATTAATAGAGAACAAAATGGACAATTAGATATCTTGGTAAATAATGCCTATGGAGGAGTGCGATCGCTTATAGAAGCAAAAGGTCGCCCCTTTTGGGAAACAGATGTCAGTCTCTGGGATGCTTGTAATGCAGTTGGATTAAGAAGTCACTATGTGGCAAGCCATTTTGCCGCGAAGATGATGACCCACCGCAAACAAGGCGCAATCATCACAATATCTTCTTGGGGGGGATTAGCACCAATCTTTGGTGTTGCCTATGGAACTGGAAAATCTGGCTGCGATCGCCTTGCGGGAGATATGGCAGCCGAACTGAAGCCTTTTAATATTGCTTCGATTTCTCTTTGGCCGGGCATTGTCGGCACTGAACAATTTCACCAGTTGGCTGATGAAAGCATCAAGGGTACTGATCCAAATCTTGGTGTTGCCGCGATCGCAGATAAATTTAACTGGGAAACCCCTTTGTTTGTCGGCAGAGTAATTGCGGCAATGTGTAAAGACGTAGATCTAATGCGGCGAACTGGTAAAGTCCAGATTGTTGCCGAACTCGCGAATCGTTACGGAGTAGTTGATGAAGATGCATATCGTCCTGCTTCTTTGCGTTCTCTCAGGTTTTTATTGCCGCAAGGTATACCCAATCTCAAGCCCAAAGCGAAGTTCATCCCAAATCTTCATGTCCCTTGGTGGATACTTCTTCTAGCTGTTCTGAAGTCTCCGAAAATTTGAAGACAATTACGAATTATCAATTACGAATTACGAATTATACCAAAGCACAAAATGGCTACGCCATTTTGTGCTTTTAAAACCCTTACAGGGTTTGGGTTTTAACTCACAGAAGTGTTGTCACACTTTTGTGAATTGGTGTTATGGGGGATAGACAAAAAACAAAAAGAGAGTTGCGGCACAACTCTCTTTTTGTTTTTTGTCATCACTTGCGCAATTGTTTCATTTGATCGATTTCAGCTTGTTGAGAGCTTAGGATTTCTTGCGCCATTTTTTGGATTTCAGGACGTTTGGATTTAGCGATCGCATCTTTTGCCATCACTAAAGCACCCTCATGATGGGGAATCATCGCATCTAGAAACCGTAAATCAAATTTATCGTCAGCTTTTCCCAAGTCCACACTCATCATCATATTGCGACGAAATTCGGGAGTCATTGCCATCATGTGATTAGACTCAGCGTGCCACATCATCAACTTCTCACCAGCATTGGGATACCATGCTTTGCGCCATTCTGCCATCTGCGCGATTTCCTTCTGTTGAGCTTGAATGATTTCCTTTGCCAACTTCTTTAATTCAGGGCGCTGAGAATTTTTTAAGACATCCTCAGCCATAGCGATCGCACCTTGATGATGTGGTGTCATTCCATCGATAAAGCGCAAGTCATAATCAGCATCAGCAACACCTAAATCCATCGAACTATGGGACATGCCATGGGACATCATGCCATTTGAATTCTGCATTGGCGATGGATTTTCTGCTGCTTTTGTAGGCTGAGCCGTTGGAGTAGCAACAGGTACTGATGCAGAATTATTCGCTGTGCAAGCTGTCAAGCCGCTACTTGTAGACGCAGTGACTATTAGTATCAGTGCGGCAATTCGATGTTTTGCAATATGGAACAACATATTTGAGACTCAGGAGCTAAGACAAAAAAATAATTTGACAATACCAATTCTCAAAATGACAACGCCATTTTGAGAATTGGTGTAAGAAAAGGTTCAATACAGCAACAAGTGCTGTATCTGGCTATTTATACCAAGTTTGATGCCACTGACGCATTTGCTCAATTTCGATGCTCTGAGCTTTAACGATCGCATAAGAGAGCGTTCTCATTTCAGTGCGATCGCTGTCAATGATCATGCTGGACATCATCAGCGCCATTTTGTGATGGGGAATCATCTCTTCGATAAAAGCCTTGTCAAAATCAGGAGCATTTTTGAGGGCATTAAGATCACCTGCCATCATATTCTGCATTCCCATAGGCTTCTTGGTTAGTATTGGCTTTTTCATTCCCATCATGCCACGATGATCCATGTTGCCATGATTCATAGTTGTAACGGTCGGAACTTCTGTGCCATACCATTGCTTATACCAAGATTTCATTTGCACAATTTCGCGAGTTTGATCGCTCTTGATTGATTCCGCAAGTTTTTTTATCTCAGGACGTTTAGACAGTTTGAGAGCGAGATCTGCCATTTGCACAGCGCCTTCATGGTGAGGAATCATCATTTCAATGAAATGGCGATCGGTTTTCTCGCCCGCCATCATGCCATGCATCATCATGCCTTGATGTGGCATCATCTGACTAATAACTAGGCGTGACGTTTGTTCTGCTTGGACAACATTAGTAGCAGCGATCGCAACGGCAGTGCTACCGACCAAAATGCCAACAATACCTAAGAGCAAAGCCTTGTAATTTTTGGGACTGGTCTGAGTCTCTCTGCCAGAGTTTGGAGCATCTTTAGAGTTCATAGATTTTCCCTAACTTTCTATTTCTATTTTACTTCAAGAAAATGAAATCAGGATGAAATCGATGCTTTCAACAGGATACTTAATTGTGGCTGGTGAGTTCATTTATATGTATTTTGTATTGACAACGTAAATACATTTTAGCTAAAATACAAAATTATGGATGTGTATTTTGTACTAAATGGTATTAACTTCGTTTGGAATGAAGAGAAGGCTCGAATTAATCCTGTTAATCATAATGGTGTGACATTTTATCAATCTGTGGAAGCCTTTTTCGATCCGTTTTTAGTAGTAGTTGATGCAAGTAGAAATGACGAGGAACGAGATGCTGTCATTGGTTTAGATAAGCGATGGAATCTTCTTTATGTTGTTTATGTTGAGCGGGAGAATGATGTGATTCGGATTATTTCAGCAAGAAAGGCAACGCGCAAGGAGCGTGAATATTATGAAAACTGAAGCTTTAAAAAAACGACTGGATCGAAATCGTCCGATGACGACGGTGACAATCCGTATTCCCGAAGATGTAATTGAAGATTTGAAAAAAGTCGCACCTTTATTAGGCTTTTCGGGATATCAGCCTTTAGTTCGCGCATACATAGGTCAGGGACTTCGTGCCGATCTTGAGAGGTTGGAGGGAGATACTGTTTCTTTGCTTATCGCGAGTCTGAAACGTCATGGGGTAAGTGATGAGGTGATTCGTGAGGCGTTGAGTGAGGTCGCATAGCACTCACGACTCACAGTAATTGCGATCGCAAATTTAGAACTTCCACTCACTGCTTAATGTTACGTGGAACGCAGAAGATGCATCTTTTGCTGGTAGCGAAGCAGGGCAACCACGGGGGGATTGCCCCTACCTGAAAATTTTGTGACTTGTATGGGCTGCGGACGGTGCGTGCCAGCACCAAACCTATGCCATCATAGGAAGTCTTTCTCCGAACTAATTTCTCTTCCATAGTTTTGACCAGATGCGTGGCAACCAATCAAAAATAATCTGAAAGAGATTTTTGCGGCGCTTGCGTTTGGGTGGGTCTGGCAGTTCAAATCGCTTGGGTTCTTTGGCGACAGTTTCTAGCGGCGCAAAGGATTTATCTGAACCCTCAATCTTATGATAAAGTCCCAATTCTTCATATATTTTTCTTGAAGCATTGAAAGCCTCTATGGATTCACCTCTGCGACCTAATGCTTGAAGGGTAAGTCCCAAGTTTTTGAGAGAAGTTGCTTCACCATGTCGATCGCCGATTTCTCTTTTAATTTCCAGAGACTTCCGAAAAAAATGAATCGCTTTTTGGGCATAACCTAATGAAGCATAAGCACTGCCTAAATTCACTAGAGAATTTGCCTCACCATTCTGGTCTCCAATTTCTTGGAAAACTTCCAAGGTCTTATGATAGAACTCAACCGCTTTCTGGTAATCACCGAGTAAAGCATAGGTAGAACCTAGATTGCCAGAGGAGCTTGCTTCACCATAGAGATCGCCAAATTCTCTAAATATTTCTAGGGATTGCTGATGTAGTTTAATTGCTTGCTCATAATTTTTTAGTGAACTGTAAACATTGCCTAGATTGCTAAGAGAAATTGCTTCGCCATGTCGATCTCCTATTTCTTTTTTTATTGCAATAGCTTGTGCATAAAAACTAATTGCTTGCTGGTACTGTTTGATTGACAAATGAGCTATACCTAAGCCGTTAAAGTTCTTAGCCTGTCCTTGCCAATCTCCGATTTTTATGGCAATCTCTAGAGATTGCTGAAAGAAATGAATCGATTGTTGATACTGCCCCAAATCGCGGTAAGCACTACCTAAGCCATTTAGAGCATTTGCTTGTCTGTTTTGATCGCCTATCTTCTGTGATAGCTTCAATGCTAGATTATAAAATTCAACTGCACGATTGAATTCACTCAAACTATCATAGGCATTCCCTAGCTCAATCAAAATATCTATCTGAGTAGAAGGATTGCGATTTGATTCTGAGTCAGAAACAGAGGGATTAGCTTCCGTTAGTAGCCGATGCAATAGATTAATTCGTTCTTGCTTTTCAGGCTTAATATAACTGCCAAGAATCCGATCTGAGTTAATGGTTTTATCCTCAGCAAACTCCTTCGCTTCCTGTGATGTCTGAAACTTAAACACGCTAGATTTCCAAGCCCAAAAGTCGGGAGCAAAATTTGCCACACGGGTGATGGCATAGTCTGGCAACACAAACACCACAGGATGAGGAACAATTCGTGCATAAGCATCGCGCACAAAATTCAAATCCACTAAAAACGGTGGATAGTCTCCCACCACCCCGATCGCATTTTCTAAACCACTCAATACCAACACCAACATCTTCCCATCTTGGCGCGGTAAAGTCTCTAGACGCTTGACCAACTCGTCCAGCAAATATCGCAAATCAGGATCATTAAATTCCCAAGACTCTAGCTGCAACTCCTCCCACTCAGGATCGCTAGCAATCTCTTCATTTAGCGCCGCCACCAACGCCACCCCATCTTGCCAAAAATTACACTCTGCAAATGCGATCGTGAAACCCTGTGACAAATCCAACATCGCCAACAAGCTCTGAATCGCATCATCATTTAGCGAGCGGAACTTAGATAGGGTTTCTTCTTCTGGTTGATCAGCTTCTGTCATGGCATTTATGGATTCTTAGCAAGATAATCTTCCAACGCTCTCTTAAACAACCGACTCCTAATTACCACTGGATTAAGATAATTCCAACGTTCTAATCCGTTATATTCCAAAACCGAAATATTCGACAACATCAACTGTCCCACCTCATCTCTTGGTACATTTTTCTCCAAATAAACCTTCACCAAAACGGGATAATGTTCATTTGGAATCATACGCTCCATAGTGAATTGTTGTTGATTAATCGCATAGGTCACATTCTCATCATTTACCTTATCTCGACGACTAGTCCTCGCATTTTGGATGGCTCCTCTGACGATCTGCATCATTTGCCGAACGTGACCACCACTGTATTTTGCTAACTCTAATAAACATTGTCGAGACTCAAAGATCGCATCAATATCGATCCGTTTCTCAATCAAACTTGCTACTGCATCTAAACCCTTGGCACTATACTCAGGCTCTTTCCCACTGCGATCAAGAGGATCATAATTGTAAATATTAATCATGGGAATGATATGGTAATTCGGAAAAGCAGCGCTAACGCCTTTAGGTGAATAGACGGCTGAAATTGGCACAGTATAAACAATCGAGCAATGTAAATCTTTTAGCTGTGAGGCATAGTCAAAAAATAAATGATTAGCGACAGGAGGAGGACAGCGATCTAAATTATCGAAAATTATCAAAAAGTCTTTGCATTTGGGAAACTTTTTCTGCCACTTTTTTAATCCATCATCCAATAGTAAATTGATATCAGTTTTTAAGCGTTCGACATCTTTTAAAAGAGTTTGCCTAACTGTCTTTTTGCCCTGATGTGAAGCCTTAACTTGCCCTAAAAGCTTTAAAACAAGTTTTGCTAAAAATGGCGGCACTACTCCCACAAAAGGAACCTCAGCATTTAAAGTTACTTCTCCTTCTACAGAAATTGACTTGTCTACTGATTCCACTGTTTCATTGGTTACTTCTTTAAACCATTCTTCAAAATTTGATAGTAATTCAGCATCAAATTTCAATCCCTGTTTACGCAGCTCGAACTCTACCCACTTGATTACAATTAAGTAGATATCAGTATATTCAGCATCATTAATATCCGTTTCGCTCGAAGCATCAACATAAATTACCTGATATTCATCTTGCCAACGCTTTTGGATTAGTCTTAATTCTGTGCTTTTGCCACTACCTCTATGTCCAGTAAATAAAATTGTGACAAAATCTCCAGACTTTTGATCATCTAAAATTAGCGTAATGCTATCGATCGCATCAGTTTTGCGCGTCTTTGACAAATCCACATAATAGCGCTCTAGCTCTACATCTTGGAGCGGAACCACATCGCAAACGCGATAAGCATCTTTGAGATTAGTTGCCAATATATTGGATGGTGTAGTCATAGGATTTAGATGTCAGAATTTTAAGTTCAGGATTAGTTGTGCTGATCTTTGCCTTGCGATTAATTTACCACCACAAGCCAATCAGGGCGAGATTAACTTCTGTGTAACTTGTGCCTTCAGTTGGTTGTTCTTGATGCTGGCTAGCGAGAATCTCTCGTAGAGCTTCCAATTCAATATTACTTTGCGCGATCGCCTTATTTAGTTTGTCCTTAATCGGCTTCAGAACTAAGCGAATCTGCATCGCCCGAATCGAGTCAGGAGCGCGATCTTCGACGAGAACATGGCTTTGCAGTAAATTAATCGACTTGAGATTTTGTTGCATTGCGATCGCGGTGATTTCTCTGCTCACTTCATCCACAAATTGACGATTGACATATTTCAACACCACAGGCTCTAGCAAAAACATCACCTCATCCTGTTCTGAGACTTTTTCAATTAGCGATCGCCAGCGCAATGATTCCAGAGCATTGATTAATTCAGAACCAGAGGTTTGCAAAATCATTTCCGATCGCAAGGTTGAGAGTGATACTGGGCGATGCTTGATTGCGAGCCAATACAGCACATCTTTTTCTAGTTTCGAGAGCCGTTCAAACTGTTGATAGAGAAGAGTTCGCAAAACATCCCCAAGCGCAAGAGCCGTTTGTTTGAGAAACTCCGAAACATTGCCATTAAATAACTCCTGAATCGTCCCCGCCACGATCCTTAAAGCTGAAGGATTGCCGCGATATTGTTGCACTAAAGCCTCTAAACCATTCTCAGTCCCTTTAAAGCCTCGCGCTCTTAATAATTCAAAAGCCCCTTGTCTCTGCAATCCATTTACTTTGAAGTAGCGAATCGGCTGATCTTCCCCTTGATGCATCGATATTTCTTTTGGTTGTTCCCGCCCAATCAAAATCACCGAACTTTGATGCCGTTCCGAACCAACACGCTGCAATAATTCCGAATGAGATTCGCAACCTTGGCGATAGGCTCCCACCAATTCTCCATCTTGGAGCGTTGCCTCAAAGTCATCTAGTACAACTAAACAACGCTTTTGGCGCAAAATGTCTAATAGATCAGAAATACTACAGCCAGTTTGCGGTGAACTATTGAGAAATTGCAACAGATCTGCAATTAATTGCGCAGTTGGTTGTGCCCCACGTAGCGATCGCCAAATAAAGCAATCAAACTGTGATTGAATATTTTCGACTAGTTTTACCGCCAGCGAGGTTTTGCCGATGCCGCCCATGCCGCAAATTGCCAAAAGATGACAGCGATCGCGCACAACCCACTGCTCCAATTTGGCTAGCTCCTCAGTGCGCCCATAAAAAGTTTGAATGTTTGGAGCCTCGCCCCAATCCGCCACATTTGCCCCTGCATTAGCTGGAGAGGTCGTAGCTGAATTATGCAAATTTTGGCGTTGTGCTTTATATCCTTTAGCCTCTAACCATTCAGGCACTTTTTCCCAGCGTAGCGTATTGATCGGCTGATCTGAGATCGCCTCAAGCGATCGATATAACCCCTTATTTAACTCAACCCGCAAAGCCCCCGAAGTCCAAGCCAACTTAAACGCAAGCTGCCCTGGGCGATAACGACATAGCAACCCACGCAAGCAAGCCTTTTCAAATGGCTTAATTTCTTTGCCACTAGAAGCTTGTAAATCTGCATAGAGCCGATTTAAATCCCAATTTTGGGCAGCTTCAGGAAACAGCCCCTCAATGTGATCATTGTCAGATAACATGACAGGATATGGCGGCGAGCGATCGCATAGATGTGTGTCGGAAATTTCGATTATTTATCGATTTATCTGAATCGTAACAAAAAAATGGCGATCATCTAGAGATAATGCTTGAAGTGGCGGATTGTTTCAGTCGCAGATCCATATAAAATCATGCATATGCAAAAGTCGGATCAAACCAGCAATGTTAAGTAAACTACAACAACTAGGAATAAACGCCGATGGCCGCTATGCCAGCGATACAGAATTGCAGTTTATGGATACCTATATCAACTCCTTTGATTTAAGGGTTGAAGCTTATCTCCGCATCAAAGAAGTAGAGAAAGAAATTGTCGAAACTGTTTTAAAAAAACTACGCATATCGTATCCCAAATTGCTTTTACTAAAGGGTGAGGACTTGCAAGGCAAATGGAAACAGGACACCTTAAGGGTTTTACGTCATTCGGCAATGACCGTTTTATTAGATGATACAGAGCTTTTACGACAGCAGTTCTTGTATTGGTTCCAGACGATCATGCAAGCATTTGGGGCTCAGGAAGTTTGTAATATTACTTATCTGATCATGCAAGATGTGGTCAAAAATCTGCTACCCAAAAATGTTGCCGATTTATTATGTCCAATTTTGGAGATAAATCGTGATTTGTTGGGATCTCAGACCAAAAGTTGATAGTAAAGGATGGGAATAGGAAGTATCTCCATCTTTTGTGTTTTTTTACATTGCTATACAATAAATTCACAAAAAAAATTTCACAAAAAATTGCAGCCTAAATGTGAGGAGTTAGAGCTTACTTGGCTCATCAGTAATTATGGGGAAAATTAATTCGGCTTCTTGGCGATCACGCCTCCGGTTCCTATTAATAACATTCTTAGGATTCGCGATTTCAATGATGATCAATTTTCCTTTTTGGGCGATCGCTCAGCCTCTTAGTATGGATACGGCTAGCAACAATATTGATCAATCTCCATCTAATCAAGTTGATCAATCAGCCCCACCTAATCTACCGCTGATCAGACCATTGAATGGGAATGAATTACGCGGCATCTGGCTTACTAATGTCGATAGCGATGTTTTATTTTCGGCTCAGAATCTTGAAAGGGCGATTAAAAGACTAAAGCGTTTAAAATTTAATACCCTATATCCAACGGTTTGGAATCGCGGATATACACTCTACCCTAGTAAAGTTGCCGAAACTAGTTTTGGTGTACCTGTTTTTCCAATACCTGAGCTTCAAGAGCGAGATATGCTTGCCGAAGCGATCAAATTTGGTCATGAACAAAATTTTGCGGTAATTCCTTGGTTTGAATATGGCTTAATGACCGAAGAAGGTTCAGAGCTGATGAGCAAACATCCCGATTGGATCAGCCAGCGCAAAGATGGTTCCCATGTCTTCTTACATGGTGAAAAAGATCAACATCGTCTTGCTTGGCTAAATCCTGCTCATCCTCAAGTCCAAAAATTGCTAATAGATCTCATTGTGGAAGTTGTTACTAAGTATGATGTTGACGGTATTCAGCTTGACGATCATTTTGGGATGCCCACAGAACTTGGCTACGATGATTACACGATCGCTTTGTATAAAAAAGATCACTTCGGTCGATTACCACCAGAGGATATCAATGATCCTTCATGGATGCAGTGGCGTGCCAAGTACATCACTAGTTTAATGCGAAAGATCTCTAAATCAGTTAGAGCAATCAAACCAAACTGCTTAATTTCTCTTTCCCCTAATCCTAAGGATTTCTCCTATAAGAAGTACTTGCAAGATTGGTATAACTGGGTTTATCTCAAATATATTGATGAATTAATTGTGCAGGTATATCGCGATGATATTGACAATTTTAAGCGGGAATTAGAACAGCCAGAGTTGCAGGAAATCCGCTTAAAAATTCCAGTAGCGGTGGGTATTTTAACGGGTTTAAGAGTTCAAAATGTTGATATGCGGCAGATTAAAGGTCAAGTAAGAATCGTGCGTGAACTTAACCTAGATGGTTTTTCATTCTTCTTTTACGAAACCTTAGGCAATCGTGATGCTTCCTTTGAGACACTCCTTTTTGCGCCTGCGCCCCGTCCAGATTTAAGAAATATTGCTTCTAGCTAAAGATAAAAGCGTCGCAAAGCGACGCTTTTATCTTTAAGAGAGTTGCATCGCTTGGTGTCGCAACTCTCTTTTGGTTTTTGATACACTTGGCGGCAGTCCTATAGCTTGAACAAATCAAAACCCAAATAAATAAAGTCGGCGCTTCGCGCCGACTTTATTTATTTGGGTTTTATGTCCTACAGCACAAAGCGCTGTCAGTAAAACTTTCATTGCTATAGAAGAAAAAAAGTTTTAATCTTCTCGATAAATAAATTTGGATTCTCAAAATGTATATTGTGACCACAGCTAGGTATCACTTCTAGCTGAGAATTTTTGCCGAGCTGCTGCATTTGTCGATTTATTTGCACAAATTTAAGATCTAACTCACCCACAAGTAATAGCAACGGAATCTCATTTTTAAAGAGCTTTTCCCATAATGATGGTTGCATTCCTATACTTAGATTGCGCAAGGATTTGGCTAACTGCGCGGGAGAATTGTTTAACCTTTGCTCTAGCATCTGGGCAAAATGTGGATGCGATCGCAAGTTCGCAAAAATGGGCTGCTGATACCAATTTTCTAGGAATAATCGAAAATCGCCAGTTTCTAGTTTTGTTGCCATTTGCATATCTTTGGCTAGGCGATCGCTTCTTGCAACGTCTGATGACAATCCTGCGGATGCGGATTCGAGTACAACCCGCTGAAAATATTGTGGAAAATGAATTGTTAAATATAAAGCCAATCTACCGCCCATCGAATAGCCAACTAAAAAACAACTATCTAAACGAAGTAAATCCAAAAATTTGATGACAAAGTCTGCGCTGGACTGTATTGTGTAGGAGTCATTTTGATCAGCTCTTTGATTTATAGCAGTGGTCTGACCATGCCCCAGCAAATCGATCGCCACACAGTAAAACTGTTTAGACAAAATTGCGATCGTTTGTTTGAATTCAAAGCGATTTCCCATAAATCCATGCAAAAACAAAATTGTGGGATGGTTGGAGTCGCCCTCTGAGTAGTAGCTACAAAAATAATTATCAATTTGCACCTTGAGTACCATATCCAAAAATAATGCAATCGAGACAATGAACGAACAGGAAATTCTGAAAGAAATTGAGAGCGCCAGAGCTTCAGAAGCTACATCTCTTTATCTTAGTGAACTAAAGATGGTGACAGTTCCTGAAGAGATTGGCAAGTTGAAACATCTAGTTTGGCTGTATCTTAGCGAAAATGAATTGACTTCTCTGCCAGAGGCGATCTCAAATCTGCAAAAACTAACTTGGCTGCATCTCGAAGCTAATCAACTGCCGAAAATTCCTGATGCAGTAATGCAGCTCAAAAATCTTACAGTGCTGAATCTCGCTGAAAATCGTATTTCCAGCTTGCCATCAGATCTTGGCAAATTATCAAATTTGGCAAGATTTGCGGTTAACGATAACTCTTTAAGAGAGTTACCATCTGAGATTGGATTGCTTAAGTTTTTGACTTGGCTTGATTTAAGTGAAAATAAGCTGGAAAGACTACCGTCAGAAATTGGCAACCTCACTAATTTAACTGAGCTAGATTTACGAAAAAATAATCTAACTACTTTGCCCGAAGAAATAGGCAACCTTGACGCACTTACAGATCTATATCTTGGCAATAATCAACTAACTAGTCTCCCCCCTGAGATTGGTAATCTCAGAAATATCACAGAACTAGATTTGTCTTACAATCAGCTAACTGCTCTGCCCCGTGAAATCTCAAATCTTAAGAGTCTTGTACGTCTAGATCTAAGAGGCAACTCTATTGATGCCGCCTCTTTAAATAATTTAAAAAATGGCATGATTTTAATATAAAAAACCAAAAACAGTGCTGCCCACTACGCAGGCGCAGCACCTACAAGAAGTCGCACATCATTAATGACAAAAGAAAAGCAGCGCTTGGCGCTGCTTTTCTTTTGTCATTAATGATGATATCTGAAGAGAACAAAGAAATACTCGTTTATATCAATGTATTGTCAATAGCTTCGATGATTCTCTTAGATTGATTTTGATAATTCCCTAAACTTATTTCTTACTTTCAATGTTTTGAAATAGTATTTTTAGCTAATACTTTTAGCTAGTGTGAGCAATGTACATAGACGAACAAGCGAAAAATTACCAGATGTCCAGATGTATAGACAAATAGCCAAATTAACTTACCAATTAATTTAGTAAGTTAATGAGCCGCCACAGCTTCGCGCACAGGAATGACTGTTACTGACTTGACATCCTTGCTCTTGTTGCGAGTGTCGTTAATGCTAACAACTGTATAAGTCTTGGTATTATCTGCACGAAATACATCGCCCACTGAGAGCGGCTTGTTGTAGTTCAATGCACCAATAAAGCGTTGGTGAAGATCTGTCATTAAATACTGCATAAACTCCTCGTTTAATATTGAAAGTCTGAAAGCGCGATCGCAACATATGTAAAACATTCTTTGCTGCTGCCATCTGTATACCACTGTTTCCGCGATTGGTATATAAAATTTCTTATATTTTTTTGTAACTTCGTCACTTTTTATCAAACACTTAGAGAAGTGCTGCAAATTATTAAGTAGTGCCAATATCCCAAAGTGTAACTTTTCTATGACTTCATCGCCTGCGACTGAACTTGAGCCTGATTATGCTTTAAGCGCCTATGACTATGAATTGCCAAGCGATCGTATAGCTCAAGATCCAGTTACACCTAGGGATACATCGCGACTGTTGGTAATTGAAAGCGATCGCAATTTACGGCATCAGCATTTTTACGATTTGCCCAATTTTTTGCAGTCGGGAGATTTGCTTGTTTTTAATAACACCAAAGTCATTCCTGCAAGGATGTATGGACATAAGCAATCGGGTGTGCCTGTCGAGATTTTGCTGATGGAGCCAGTTGGAAACGATCGCTGGTTAGCATTGGTTAAGCCTGGTAAACGTCTGCCGATTGGTAGCACGATCATCTTTTCGGATAATGTCAAAGCGACGGTCGAAGGGATTGAGACAGTCACCAGAGCGAGAGAATTGCAGTTTCATATTCCTGCTGGTGCTGACCTTGACAAAATTATCGATCAACTAGGCACAGTGCCCTTGCCGCCCTACGTCACTGATTCCCATGCTGATCCTGAGCGCTATCAGACTATTTACGCAGAGATTGCAGGAGCGATCGCAGCACCTACAGCAGGTTTACATTTTACCGAGGAGCTATTTGCAAAGCTCACTGATATGGGCGTTGGTAAGGCATTTGTGACTTTACATGTGGGAATCGGTACATTTCGCCCTGTAGAGACGGAGGACATCACCCAGCATGTGATGCATAACGAGTGGTGTGAAGTGCCAGAGGAGACGATCGCTAAAATCAAAGAAACCAAAGCAAACGGCGGACGTGTGATCGGCGTTGGTAGTACGGTGGCGCGATCGCTGGAAAATTCAAATTTTCAGGCTTTTAGGGGTAAAACGAATTTGATGATTTATCCTGGATATGAGTGGCGAGTTTTAGATGGAATGGTGACTAATTTTCATTTACCCAAGTCAACTTTGCTAATGATGATGTCATCGTTTTTGGGTGAAAATGGTCGCGAATTTTTAATGTCGGTATATCAAGAAGCGATCGCTAAAGAATATCGGTTTTATTCCTTTGGAGATGCCATGTTGATGCTTCGATAAAAAACGTAAGGTTGTGCCCCTGCGGGGCGTAACCTTACGTTTTTTACAAGTACATTGCGTAATTAATTTCGGATGGTGCAATCGCGAGTAGCATTTTTTGCGTGATGCTAATTAGTAATAATCGTCTTTGTACAGCATCGCGATCAACTCCAAAAATCCGACAGCGATCGTAAAAATGCAAAAAAGCTTCAGCTAGCGATCGCGATAATTTCTGTCTCTTGTGTCTATTTAAAGGCAAGATATTCTCATTTTCTAAATAATCTGTGATCGCCAAATTTCGCATTAACAAACTAATTTCCACAGGTTCTAAATGTATAGGCAATTCATGAATATGTAGGGGCAATTCATGAATTGCCCCTACATATTCATGAATTGCCAATCGTATGAGCGCACAGCATCGGGCATAGACATATTGTTCAGTTGAATTCCCTATAGGAATTAGAACAATTTCGTATTTTTGCCAAAATCCATTACAGTTCGTAATTCCTTCTATTCGCAAATGCTCCAGAAAGAATAAAATTTCAGCGATATATTTCTCACTAAAAACAATATTTAACCAACCTTTCCCAAATGCTCTGATTTGCGATTGAGCGGTTATTTCTGGATTTTGTGAACAAGTTTGCGCGATCGCATCAGCAATCTGGACGGGATTTTGTTGTAAGCGATTGGCGAGCGACAACGCGATCGCTGATGTGTAATGAGCCTCATATCTTGGATAGCAAATCTCCAGCGCAATTTCTCTAGGATCTAGCAAAAGCTTAAATTCTGAATCAATGGCTAAGGCAATCGCTATTTGGATAGTTCGAGATGGAGAAATAAACTTCATGATTACCAAAAGTTAGGTTTTCCCCCCTGCGGGGCAAACACCTAACTTATACCTATTTCATGCGTGGTAACCGTAACACATTTGTTTTTTTGGAGAGCGGACTCAGGATTTGATTCAGAGCCCTTAACTGCTCAGGCGTTCCCATTGAAATTAAAACATCACCTTGCAAAATCTCAGTATTGCCATCAGGTCCAGCAATTACATCGCCATCAGCGCGACGAATTGCTAATACTAAAGCCCCAGTCTGCGATCGCAAACTTGCCTTTTTTAAAGTGACTCCGACATAGCTAGAATCATCAATGCGATATTCCTCAATATAAAATGAGCGATTAGCCCCAGCGATAATGCCATCCACAAAATCCATCACCTGTGGACGCAAAGCCACAGCAGCCATGCGCTTGCCACCAGTAATATATGGTGAAATTACTTCATCTGCACCACCTCGTCGTAACTTTTGCATCGACTCTTCTGTACTTGCTCTAGCGATCGCCCTAATCTCAGGATTTAAGGTTTTTGCCGATAATACTGTATAAAGATTTTCAGCATCCGAAGGCAAAGCCGCCACAATGCAAACAGCCCGTTCAATCCCCGCAAGAAGTAAGGTGTTATCAAGAGCCGCATCTCCTTGCAAAGCTGGATATCCCTCTAGCTCAGCTTGCTCAATCGCGATGGGATCGCTATCAATCACCACAAATGTAATACTTCCCTCAGCCGCGAATTCTGCTGTAACCTGTCGCCCCGTTCGGCCAAATCCACAAACTATGTAATGTTTGTCTAATGCATCCATGACCTTTCGTTGTCGCCTCGCTTGAAAAATATTGTAGATATGACCATTCGCGATCGCCGCTGTAAACTGAGCAGCAATATAACTAATGCTTAAAACTCCCATCACGATTAAAGTAAGCGTAAAAATGCGCCCCTTAAAATCAAGGGGATTAGTTTCACCATAGCCAATTGTGGCAAGGGTAATAATCGTCATATAGAGAGCATCAAACCAACTCCATCCTTCGATGAATCGATAACCCAATGTGCCAAATGCAGTTAGACCAAATAAGATTCCGACATTCGCTAATAAAGTACGCTGATATTGCAGCAACTCACGCTGTAAATAAATTGGTTGCAATTGTTGGTAGTTAAGCGAACTTTTAGAAGGCATAGATGTCTGTACAGTTATAAGCTATGAGTAATTTAACCAAGAACTTCCATAAAAGAATGTTAAGCTGCTTATAGATATATAGCTTCAGCTTTTAAGCATTTTTAGTAAGATTGTTGTTTATTGCATCGGTCTAGTTTTTGCAAATAAATGCTGTCACTAATGGGACAAGTATGACATCAGAGCAACCTTCAGAAAACACGCAAATTAACCGTGCTGTAACTTCTCCCTATCGTTCGGCAGTTGATATTAATGACGATAATTTAGAGAGATTTCATGCTTGGACTGGTTACAACACCCATACAGATATGAGTAGTAACACGAAATTCCAAATGCGTGATTTCCATATCGATTTGGGTATGGCTGTGATCGGGTTTGGTGTGTTGTGCAGTTGGGAGGTGCGATCGCGCAAAATTGACTTCAAAGGAAAAACTCACATTATTTATGAGTTAAGAGGGGATACGGAGCCTCAAGTTGTCCCGATGCTGCGTCAAAACTGTAGTGATGAGATGGCAACATTTTTGCATAGCCGCTTAATCAGAACTTTAGATTTTTTACGCTCCTGCTCAAAATTTTCTGGCATTCCTCACGTTCACATCATTTCCATCCGTAATCACTATGTCATGAGTGCAGTGTGGCGACCATACCAAAATAAGATTTGGATGGTTCCCATTGATCAGATTGAAGGTTTATCTTTTTCTAATCATTTAATTTAAGTGAAGGTGACATTTCGGATAGCTTTCATTTAGTGGTTTTTAATATGTCTATTCGTATTAACGGTGCAGGTGCGCTCAAAACTTCAACTGACCTATCAGTTCGACCAACTGCTAGTAAGGTTAGAGCCGCAGTTTTTAATATTTTGCAAACTCGGATCAAAGGTGCAAATTGGCTAGATATCTGTGCTGGGTCAGGTGCTATGGGAGCAGAGGCGTTAGTCAGAGGCGCAGCTAATATTGTAGGCATTGAGTCGTCAGCGATCGCCTGTCAGATTGTGCGCGAAAACTGGCAGAAATTTGCGAAGTCAGATCAAAAATTTGAAATTATTAAAGGCGATGCGTTCAAGACATTGCGAAAACTACCCCCCAAATATTTTAATTTAGTTTATTTCGATCCGCCTTACCAAAGCGAGTTATACCTACCTGTGCTTACTGCATTATCGCCATTGCTTGCCGATGGAGCTTTAGTAATTGCTGAATGCGATCGCTTACGCTTACTTCCTGATGTGATGGGAGAGCTCATCTGTTGCGATCGCCGCCAATATGGACAAACTGCCCTAGTCTTTTACGAAAAAGAATAGGGTCAACTCTAGGTATGATGACGCTCTGAATAAATCATCATAAAATAAATTTAGAATCTAGAGATTGCGCCTCCCGCCTAGCGGGAGGCGCAATCTCTAGATTCTATGATATTTCCAAAAAAGAGTCACCGCCGTGCTAACCACAGAAAATCCCGAAACTCGAGATCGTCCCCAAGATCTATTGCAAAGTACTTCACAAACTTGGATATGGCGTGGACATCAAATCAAATATTCAGTCACGGGTACAGGTACGCCTCTCGTCCTAATTCATGGTTTCGGCGCATCGATCGGTCACTGGAAAAAGAATATTCCTGCATTTGCTGAGGCTGGCTATCAAGTATTTGCGATCGACTTGCTCGGCTTTGGCGGTTCGGCGAAACCTGCTTTAGGTTACTCGTTAGAGCTTTGGGAAGAACTGCTCAAGGATTTTCATCAAGAATTTGTACAGCAACCAGCGATATTTATCGGCAATTCCATCGGTGCTTTGCTAGCGTTGATGGTGGTAACTAATAGTCCTGAAATTGCGATCGGGGCAGTCTTACTCAATGCCGCAGGTGGCTTAAATCATCGTCCTGAAGAGTTAAATTTACCATTGCGATTGGTGATGGGTGCTTTTGCGAAATTGGTAAGTTCTGAAGTGACTGGTAAGTTTGTCTTCAATCAAGTTCGCCAAAAACGCAATATTCGGAATTCTCTACGTCAGGTTTATCGCAATCATCAAGCGATCGATGATGATTTGGTGGACATGCTCTATCAACCATCCTGTGATGAAGGCGCACAAAAGGTTTTTGCTTCAATTTTGACGGCTCCTGCTGGCCCCCGCACAGCCGACTTATTGGCTAAGTTAGAGAAGCCTCTATTAGTTCTTTGGGGTGATGCTGATCCTTGGACTCCAATTAATGGAGCGAAGGTTTATGAAGAAGCAGGTAAGAATAAGGATATTCAATTAATTCCCATTCCCAATACAGGGCATTGCCCACACGATGATCGCCCTGAGATTGTGAATGCTCTGGTGATTCACTGGTTGCAGAAGTTAGTTCTGGCAAAGAGAGCTATCTAATGCGATCGCTACTGCATAAGCCTTTAAATCTAGTTGATTGGAATAGCTATATCGAAAAAGGAAATAGATCTTGCTAAGGCTCGATTAAGAACTTACGAAAAAGCGTTAAAGGGTTAATTTTGATGGATTCTGAAGCTTTAAAAAGATTAGAAGCTGCTGGCTGGCATTCGGGTACAGTTACTGAGTTGTTTGGGCTTAAGCCTGAAGAGTCTGAACTGATTGAGTTAAGGCTTGCACTTAGTAAGAGAATCAAGCAGTTAAGGCTTGAGAAGAATTTGACTCAAAAAGCGTTGGGTAAACAAATCGGTTCAAGTCAGTCAAGAGTTGCCAAAATTGAATCTGGTGATCCTTCGGTATCAATGGATCTTATGTTTCGTTGTGGTTTTGCGTTAGGAAGTAGTCGGAGAGATTTGTTGTTAGGAATGAAAAATAAATAACTTATGCATTTTGAGGAATGGCTCTATAGTTCCATTTAGGAAGATATTCATCAAAAACAATAGGTAGATTTTCTTTGAAACCATCCATAACCTTTCTACCCTT
>JBIKYZ010000068.1:0-20714 GCA_044354985.1 Pseudanabaena sp.
GTGACTTATTTGCGGCTGTTCGCTCGATTGTCAATACTGGAAAAAGAAAAGGCTTTTCCGCTTTTGAGTCGATTCTTATCGCTTTGAATCCTCTCAAATCATTGTTTGCTATAGGTTGAGCAATTACTAATTTTGTAATATTGCCCTAATCTTGAGTAACTAGAGAATTACAAATTACAAATTACGAATTACGAATATGAGTACTACAGAACGTATTGAACAACTAGCCGCCGCGATCGCAGAAGATGTGTATATTGATATTGCGAAATGGCATTTGTATCTAAATGACGCGCATTTGCATCGCCCACTGGCTGAAAAATTTTATCCGATGTTGCCAGATGGTATTACATCAGCAGATGTTACAAAAGTATTAAATGGAACGATGATTGCGATCGGTGGCGGCAATCGTGAAATCCCTTTGAGTGACTTAATTCCCAAGTCTTGTCAAAATAGATTATTAACTATTTTGGAGGATTTTGAATACTAAACCCTCTACGAGAAATCACTTTGGGATTTCTCGTTATTAATTACTTATGACCACTGCTCCTCCAAATCCTGTTTTTCAGTCTATGCGCCGCCGCCTAGCGCTGTGGTATGCGATCGTCACGGCAATTTTGTTGATTGTGTTTGCGACAGGGTTCTATTTGTATGTGCAGACAACTTTGATCGATCGCATTGATGACACGATCGATCATGTTGCTGAAGTAATAGAGCGATCGCTAATTCGGTCTAACTTAATTGACTTAGAATCAGATTTTGGCAGCAATTTCTCGGCAAATGCTCAAGCGATCGATGCCGATCATATTGATATTGACTGGTTTAGCCCCAGTGGCAAGATTCTTTGGACAACTAACGCGAATACGGAGTCATTACAACCCCGTGAGAAAGGAATATTGCAGCCTGTCTATCGCACCGTGCATTTGTCAGAAGTTGAACCATTGCGACAGATGACTGAACCGATTGTAATTAATGGCAAATTATTAGGGTATCTACGAATTAGTCATCCTTGGTTTGAGGTGACTAAACCTGTTAAGCAATTATTTCTCGATTTAGCGATCGGCACAACGCTGATGGTGTTCGTGGTGCTCCTCTGCGGTTGGTGGCTTGCAGGAATTGCCATGGAGCCAGTGCGCGAATCCTATCAGCGCCTAAAACAGTTCACAGCCGATGCTTCCCATGAGCTTCGCAACCCGATCGCAGTTATTCAAACCAATGTCCAAGTTGCCCTTGCCGATCCCAATCCCGATCCCGAATTTCAGCGATCGCAATTGGAAGCAATTGAAAGAATTACCAGACAATTAGGAAGATTAATTGATGATTTACTGTTTTTAGCAAGGCATGATGGCGGCATTACTAATCAGAAGCGTGAATCTTGCAATTTATCGCAAATTTTGCGTGAAGTTAGCGAAGAACAACAGGCGATCGCGCAGCAAAAACAAATCACCTTGGAAGTCCCCGATCAAGAATCTAAACTAGTCGTATCAGGCGATCGCGATCGCTTAGGACGATTATTTACAAACCTGATTAGCAATGCGATCGCCTATACTCCCGCAGGCGGGAAAGTCCAAATCATCGCCGAGCCAAGCTCTTCTCAAAACCAAATTCAAGTGCAAATCAAAGACACTGGTATCGGTATCCCTGAAGCAGAACTATCACAAATCTTTGAACGATTCTATCGATATCAACCCCAAAAAAGTAGCAAATCTAGTGCAAAATTAATAAATCCTGCGACAAGTGGATCGGGGCTTGGACTTGCGATCGCAAAGGCGATCGCAGAGAGTCATCAGGGACAAATTAATGTCGAGAGCAAAGTCGGACAGGGAACGACTTTTACAGTAGTTTTATCCAATTAAATTGCCAAAAGAAAAGAAAAAAAGATGGCATTTTCCTACATCAAAAAAGGCAGCATGGAGTACTGCCTTTTTTGGGAACTAACGCAAAATTTGCATGGCTATAGAAGCTATGTAGAGATTCTCAATTAAACCAAACTACAAAGCCAAATAGATTGCTACCAAAAGCATTTAGCATCTCATTCCAAACACGAGCATCAGTAGTAGTTCCTTTCTCAAGATAAGGAGTAGCCGCAGTGCCTTGAACCCATGACACTAGGTCAAATGAACGCGGTTCTGTAAAAATTCGAGCAAAATCAATGCTCGATTTTTCATCTCGCCAAAATGGAATATTCTTTTTGCCATCAAGAATCATCGCAATTTCATCCAGAGATTTTAGCCATGATTTGACCATTGCATCAGTAACACGCACCTCTGGGATTACTGATAATTGCTTAGGATTGGGAACCCATTCGCGATCGCTATCGGTTTCCGCTAAAATCGATTTCCACGATTCACGACTGAGGCTAATCACCGACTTCATGTGATTAAGAATTGTGGTCATGCGTTGCGGTTCTTGCAAAGGGAATTTTGCTAGATGCACAGCCGTAACTAAATCAAGAGGATCAAAAATGTTGAAGGAATACTCATCAGTCTTCTTAGGGCGTTTCAGTAAAAACTTATGAGGTGTATCCACATTTTGGAAGAATAAATGAGCACAAGCAGCAAACAACTCTCGGCTGTCGTAGGCTCGTAAAAATTCACCCATCGCACCTAATACATGAGTATAGCCCTGAAGCCACAAAGCATCCCCGCGATCAAACGCGATTAAAAATTGCTGTGCATCTTTTTCAGTAACCCCTGCACCAGTGACGGAATTAAAAATCTTCCACAACATTTCTTTGTCGTCAGCCTTGCCATCGCCATCAAAATCTAAACGGATTAATCCTAAACGTAATGCTAGCTTTAGATTCTGATCTTTGATCGGTTCGAGTGTAGTACGTACAGCAGCTAGATCGTCAATCCAGCCCTGAAAAACTTGCTGAAGTCCATCGTAAGTTAATGTTTGCGGTTTGGGATTGGTCGGAACAGGTAATCGAAAGAAAGGAATCGAACCACCTGCGGGGTTTTGGATCATGCCATAGCGATAGAGTGACTGCATTAGTCTCTCAGTACCGCTCATAAATTGGATTACGCCTAAGCCAAAACGAGTTTTGTCATCTTTGTCATTATTTTTTAAATAATCTTTAAAGATTTTTTCCCCTTCAGCAAGTTTTCCCGTGGTGAGATAGGGATCAGGTAATGGCGCGATCGCAGCGTTACTTGGCTGCAAAGCGATCGCTGATATAGAAATTAAACAAGTGAACAGCATCGCAATCAGAGATCGCCATATCCACTGCATTTTTTTTGGCATATCCAAATTCCTAGACACAAAAAATAAATGGTGTAAGCAAAGCTTACATCATTTATTTTTTGTGTAATATAAAACCCCAAAGATTTGGAGCGCCCGCTACGCGGGCGCTCCAAATCTTTGGGGTTTTATATTTAATTTTGCTAAGCGACTTAGCAGTAGGAACTAATATCTTCGCCACAGCGATCAACTAAAAAACATAGCGCCCGAAATCGCAGAAACACAAATTCATCGTAAAGAGGATTGAGCTTACAAAGTGGTGGAATATTGATAATCACAAGACCAAGGATTTTAATTGTGCGCTCAAAAGGGCATTGAGCTGGAATTAATTTCGCAATGCGATGAGCCGTTTGTGATTTCTGAATTTCAAAGCTGTCGATTTTTTGGCGCAAAGGTTTTAGTAGATCGAAAGTAAATTTAGATTGAGGTCTGCCGATATATGAGTTTTCCCCGCCAAATCCATTGCTGTTAATACTTGACATGTTTACCAAACGCTCTCTCAAAATAGAGTATGTACATTTAAAACATTTACGTTACTAATCTTAACATAATTGCTTCAAATAGAGTTTAGAAAATACATTATTCATCCTTATGTATGAGATTGAATATACAAAAAGAATGATAATAAATTTTCTATGACCTTGATAATTCAGAACACATCCATTTGTCTGTATAAGCGATCGCATACAACTAATTTAGGGGCTTGCATAAAATAATCGATTCGCAAAATATAGCGACGGGCTAAGCCCGTCGCTATATTTTGGGGTTTAATACCAATTCACAGAAGTGTGGCAACACTTCTGTGAATTGGTATTAAACCCTGTAAGGGTTTTAAAAACACAAAATGGCGTAATCATTTGTGTTTTGGTATTACAGCGCTTTGTTCTCAAACCTAAACCAAGATAAATTTTGAAAGCGTTGCAAAGCAACGCTTTCAAAATTTATCTTGTGGCTCATTTGATCGGCAATTAGAACCAACCCAAAAAGGATGAGGGGGCGCTTCGCGCCCCCTCATCCTTTTTGGGTTGGTTCTAATCAAATACGTCGTGGGATTGGACCACGTCGCTTAGAAATAGTGATCGAGTCTTGTAAAAATTGGCGCAAATGTTGAACATGGGGATTATCGACAAGAGTAACCAGCTTCTCAAGAGCTTCCACTAGAGTCAAATCCTGATGATATAGCAGACGAAAAGCTGCCTTCAAAGCTTGTTGAGTGGCAACATCTAGACCAGCGCGATCCATCCCAACCCGATTTAGGGTTCTTACACGAGAAGGATTTCCCTCAACTAGAGTATAGGGAGGTACATCCCGCTCGATTCGACTCATACCGCCAACCATCGACAGCCTACCAATTCGCACAAACTGATGTACGCCCAACACCCCACTGATTCTGGCATTGGGTTCAATATGTACATGTCCAGCTAAGGCTACCCCATTAGCAATAATCACTCGATCTTCAATTTCGCAATTATGCCCCACATGGACATAAGCCATTAGCAAGTTACCGTTACCAATAGAAGTAACTTCATCGGCTTCATTGGCACGATTGATGGTGACATATTCGCGAATGCGATTGTCATTACCGATGCGGACGAGGCTATCAGCACCTGAATATTTCAAGTCTTGAGAATCCAATCCGATCGCAGCCCCTGGATAAATTTGGTTGCGATCGCCGATTTCAGTCCTCCCTTCAACAATGGCATGATGACCAATGACTGAATGGGAGCCAATTTTCACCTGTTCACCGATGACAGCATAAGCTCCAACTTTAACAGTCGGATGTAATTGGGCATCAGGATGCACTATGGCTGTCGGGTGAATAAATTCAGACACAGGCGCATGAGACACAGGCATAAAAAGTTTGGCTCGCTTGATACTAAGTTAGATCGCTTGTTTTGCGATCGCTTGGATCGCCAGATGACAAATTAAAATTTGAAACTAGTGATAAAAGATTAAAGATTAACTAATGAAAACATCAATTCACCCTCGCAGGCTAATTGACCATCGACTTCTGCACGTCCATGCATCTTACCAAAACGTTTGCGAGAAACTAGTAGCTCAGTGGTAATAGTTAGGCGATCGCCAGGAACTACAGGGCGACGAAATCGGACTTTATCAATGCCTGCAAACAGTGACAGTTGATTTTCCATCCCAGGCAAGTGTCTTAAGACAATACCGCCAACTTGTGCCATCGCTTCAACAATTAACACCCCAGGCATGATTGGGCGTTCAGGGAAATGACCTTGAAAAAATGGCTCATTAAAGGTGACATTTTTAATTCCTGTAGCGGATTTATTCGGTACAAAATTAATAATGCGATCAACTAACAGGAATGGATAGCGGTGGGGTAACAATTTCTGAATATCTTCGATCATCAAAATCTGACTGGGGTTGCTATCTTCCCCATCAGTATTCAGCTCAGAACTATTTGTAGAGGGTTCTTCGGTCAAAATTGACATATTAACTAATAATTTTGCATAGGAGGTAAATAAATTATCTAGCTAAAGCTTTATCTGGCTAAAGCTTTGTGGAGCTATAGCTTTGCTAAAGCGATCGCAAATTCAGCATGAAGGTTATGACTAGCTTTATAGGCAAGAATATGTGCTCTCGGTAAAAATCCTAGCAAGCTTAGGTCACCAATGAGATCTAAAAGTTTATGACGACATGGTTCATCGTCAAAACGTAGAGGTGGATTGATCCAGCGATCGGCATCACAAACGAGCGCATTTTCCAGACTACCGCCTTTGATCAACCCTGCTGCACGAGCTTGGTCAATATAAGCGGCTAGCGTAAAAGTTCTTGCAGGGGCTATTTCGTCGGCAAATTTTTCGCTAAAGTTAGCGATCGCGGGTGACCAACTAAACCACTGTTCACCAATTGCCTTAGTCGGATATTCGATGCCGTAGGTAAAGCGCAATGTATCTGACGGGATGGCAGTAACAAAGCTATCACCTTTAGTGACTGCAATGGTTTCAGCTAGGGGAAGTAAGCGATCGCCTTCTATTTGCAGTTCGACACCAACTTTGGCGATCGCCTCAACCCAAGGCAATGCTGAACCATCAAGAATTGGGAGTTCAGGACGATCTAGCTCAATGCAGGCATTATGTACGCCCATACCAAACAAAGCTGATAACAGATGCTCAACTGTGCGAACACCAGTCCCATTTTGGCGCAACTCTGTTGATAGTTGCGAAGCCGAGACTACAGTGGTATCCGCAGGTATCCTTGAATCGCCATAAACAAAATAGCGACCTGAGTCAATGGGTGCAGGACTAACAGTTACAGAAACTTGCTCACCACTATGCAATCCAATCCCCGACAACGAAAATGGGGCGGCGATCGTCTGTTGGTAGAGCATGACTAGAATTTCTCTCCCAGACCAAAGCTAAATTGCGTGCCACCATTTGAGCCGATACCATAGTCCACTCTGATTGAACCTAGAGGAGATTGTACTCGCACCCCTATGCCATAACCTGCGCCATTACCTGGCTTATTTCGAGCTCCCGCAGGATTACCTGGCACGGATGAGGCTGAGCCTAAATCAGTACCATAGTCAAAGAACAGGACTCCACCGACGATATTAAAGACAGGAAAACGATATTCCGCAGAGAAGATACCAAAACTACGACCGCTTCCAATTTTGCCTTCATCCCAGCCGCGTACTGAGTTACTACCGCCGAGTTGAAATGCTTCGTAGGGAGGCAAAGTACCGATTACAGTGCCTGCTTGAAAGTTGAAGGCAAGCGTTTGATTACCTTCAGAGAAATTCAAGAACTTCACGGGAAAGAAATGACTGTAGCTAGCGCGAACTCGATTCAAAAATACTGAACCCAAACCAACGGGAATCGACTGCTCAGTGGCAATCCGAAATACAGAACCAGAAGATGGCTTAATCGGATTGTCTCGCTGATCGGTAGCATAGGCAAATTGCAGCAATAGCAAGTCATCTTGTCCAGTGCCACTAGCAGACAGTGGATTACCCAATGAGTCAGTCGCAGAGATCTCATTATTGTTGCTATTGGTAATGCTAACTCGTTCAAAGCGTAAGCCCAGAGAGGCTGTTGTGGCAGGGCCCAAGGGTCGAGAGAAGCTAAAACCTGTACCAAGTCGGTTGATGCGAGGACTATTATTGTCAACGCCAATCCCTATTGGGCTATCAAAAATATAGCTAAACAAACTGCGGTTGAAAATATTAGCGGTGAAGGAAGTCCGATTCGGATCACCCGCCAGCCAAGGATCGGTGAAGTTGAGATCAAATAGTAATTCGCGTTCACCAACCTGAATATCTAAGCCGAGTTTTTGGTTGTTACCACCAAGGTTTTGCTGCTGAAAACTGACTGTACCAAATAAACCTGTTGATGAACTTAAACCAGCACCTGCTGCAATCGAGCCTGTGTTGCGTTCCTTAACGTTGACAGTCACAATTACTTTGCGTGGATCTGATCCAGGCGCAAGTCCAATGTTGAGATCTTCAAATAAACCGAGAGCAAAGACTTTTTGTAAGTCCCCTTGAACTGTGTTTTTATTGAAGATTTCACCTTCTTTAATCGTTAGCTCACGGGTAATAATAAAGTCCCGAGTAGTACCAGTGACTGGGTTGCCTTCTTTGTCTACGGTTTTGCCGTCTTCATTGATAAAGGCAACTTTGATATCTTCGATCACACCTTCAGAAACAACTAGATTAATATTTCCTTCAGGAGTTGCCTTGATATCAACAATCTGAGCTAGGACGTAACCCTTGTCTTGGTAGTATTTCTCAAGTTCTTTAACCCCTGTTTGAACATCTTTGAGATTAGTGATCTTGCCAATCTGTGAGCCAAAGATCCGATCAATTACACCTTCTTCTAAGACTTTTGTTCCTTCTGTATTGACGGACTTGAGTACGGGATTTGGCAGTACAAAGAACGTTACACGCACCCCAATGTCTGTGTCTTCTGGTTCTGCTTGCACATTCGAGAAAAAGCCAGTGGCAAATACAGCATTGATGTCTGATTGGAGTTGAGTACGAGTTACTGTCCGTCCTGGCTTTGTGGCGATCGCATCATAAATTCTTTGTTCTAGTTCAGGGGGTAATGGAGGTTGCCCTTCGGGAGTTTTGATTGCAACTTCGCCCACCAGCACTTGAGTTTCAGTTGTAGTTGCTGGGGCAGGGGTGGTAGAGGGTAGCGCAAAAGTTGGTGATGTACTGGGAGGGACTGGCGTGCTTGGCTCAGCAGGCTTTTCAGATGCTGGAGGATTAGTTGGCTGCGGAGTTGGCGCTTGAGCAATCTCTTGCTTTGCAGGAGCAGCCTGTGCCAGCAAAGGGCTTGTAAGTAACGTGCTGGATGCGGCAATGGCTGTGAATAAGAGCAAGTTTATACGCATAAAGTCTTCCAAACACCTACAGAATTTATTAACAAGAAACTATTAACGATCAAACAGAAACAGGAGATTTATTACACTAGTAATAAATTACTATAACTTCCAACATCCCTATATTGCTAGGGGCTTATTTTATTTAGTATATGCGTCGGTCATACCATATGTAATCAGCCTAACTAGTGATGACGACATTAAAAGACATTCGCAGAGCCAAATTTTTAAGTTGCTAGGACTCGTTTCATTACCTCTTGATAGGCTTCTGCAATATTACCAAGATCTTGCCGAAAACGATCTTTGTCCATAATCCGTGCTGTTGGGTCAGATATCGCTTTATCCCAGAGACGACAAGTATCAGGGCTAATTTCATCGGCTAATAGTAAGCGTTCATTAACATCAACACCAATTTCCACCTTAAAATCAACAAGGAGCAAATTGCAGCGATCAAAAAATGTTTGCAGATGCTGATTAATATCTAGTGCTAACTGTTTGAGTTGGGCAACCTGTTCTGGTGTGGCGAGGTCAAGCATAGACACATGAGCATCAGTAATCAGAGGATCGCCAAGGTCATCATTTTTATAGAAAAATTCGACAAGGGGCTTTTTGAGAGGTTGACCTTGCTCTAGACCAAGACGTTTACAAATGCTCCCAGCGGCAATATTGCGGACGACAACTTCGATTGGCAAAATCTTAACGGCAACAACTTGCATCTCATTAGGTGAGACTTGCTTAATGAAGTGAGTTGCCATCCCTTGGGCTTCTAAATACTGAAAAATATGCGAGGCGATCGCACAGTTCATTTCTCCTTTATTAGCGATCGAGCCTTTTTTAAGAGCATTGAAGGCGGTTGCGTCGTCTTTGTAGCGCGACAGCAAAATATTGGGATCATCTGTTGTAAACAGAATTTTGGCTTTGCCTTCGTAGAGCTTGGTTCCACTCATGGATAGATATAGCGATAGTAGTTGCTTAAGTATTCTATCGGATCGCTAACCCCATGAGAGATTTGTAGCGCTTCGCGCTACAAATCTCTCATGGGGTTAGGTCAAGCCTAGTGCTGCTAACTGAGCCTGAGCTTTTTGCAAGGATTCGTGCCATTCGCGATCGCTAACGCTATCAGCGACAATCCCTGCTCCGACCTGACCCCAGATATGATTGTCAGTCTTGAGCAAAGTCCGAATCAGAATATTCAGATCCATATTGCCGCGCCGATCAATATAGCCGCAGGAGCCATAAAACAAACTGCGGCGCTGTGGTTCTAGCTTCTCGACGATTTCCATACAGCGCACTTTGGGACAGCCCGTAATTGTTCCCCCAGGAAAAGTAGCCCGAATGAGATCAACAAAGTTAAGATCGCTGCGTAATGTCCCCACCACATTACTAACAAGATGCATAACATGACTGTATCGTTCGATCGCTAAGAGTTCATCGACTATTACGCTGCCCCATTCACAAACTCGTCCGAGGTCATTGCGCTCAAGGTCAACAAGCATAATATGTTCGGCTTGCTCTTTAGTACAGGCAAGTAATTCGCGCTCAAATTCGAGATCTTGTTGTTTATCTTTACCGCGTGGTCTTGTGCCTGCAATCGGTCTGGTTTCCGCATGGCGATCGCGCAAGCTGACCAGACGCTCAGGGGAAACGCTAATTACTTCGCCCCAAGTTGTGCGCCAATAGCTGGCAAAGGGCGATGGATTAATTTTTTGCAAATGGCGGTACAGTTGCCATCCATCCGATGCCCAAGGGTAGCCATAGCGCATCGAAAGATTTGCCTGAAAAATATTACCAGCGAAAATATGCTGTTTTGCTTGATTCACCATGGCTTCATAGCCTTGTTGATCTGGTCTACAGGTAAACTTTGTTCCTGCCTTCGGCAGGAGCAAAGTTTGATTTGTGGGAGAAATTTCTTTGTTTAAGCGATCGCTTAGTTCGGTTAATTCGTGATCATCGCTAGCCGCTAACCAAATATTTTGAGCTTGATGATCGATTACGGCAAAGCTAGATGGCTCGTACCAAAAGGCAACTGGAAAGGGCAAAGTGTCTGGCTTAGTATATGGCAATCGCTCAATTTCCCATGCGAGATCATAGCCCAACCAACCTAAATATCCGCCTGTGAATGGTAAATGAGTGGGTAAAGCAGAATTAGGATTTTGAGAAGACTGCATCCGCGATCGCAATTTTTCAAGGCATGGCAGAATCTCACCGACCTCAGGAGTCCAAATCTGTCGCGGTTTACCTGCGGCGATCGAATATCTTGCTAATTTTGAAGGGACTGTGGCTGGACTTTCTAGTAGAACTGTAATCGGTTCATCTGCATAGAGCGATTCCCATAGATCTGCACCAGTCATATTTTCAGGTAGCGATCGCTGAAGCCACAACCAATCGGACATAGAGAGATTTCGTAAGGTATGGCTTTATTATAGAGAAGCGGCGCTTCGCGCCGCCTCTCTAAATAATTTAAAATTAAAAAATTATGAATCGCACCTTATTTATTGGGATTCTCGTTGTAATTGGTTTAATGGTATTGGCGAGTTCGCTGCCAAATAAGTTCTATGGTGCTAGCGATCGCAAGTTCATTATCATCACGATCATCACCAGTATTATTTCAGTGATCGGCTTAGCAGTATTTTTCAGCATTCCCTTTTTGACCTCAAACTAAAAAATTTGCGAAGCAAATTTTTTAGTACTTAGCCATACTCGGCTCAACCGCATAGGCATAGGCATCAATGCCGCCACCAATATTTTTAACGTTAGTAAAGCCTTGATTGATTAACCATTGACACATCTGCGCCGATCGCATCCCGTGATGGCAAAGCACTAACGTTTCCGCATGGGGATTAAACTTTTCCTTAAAATCTACTGACCATTCTCCATATTCACTCAGAGGCAAGATCGTAAAATCAGCGATCGCGGCAATCTCAACCTCGTCACGTTCTCGCACGTCGATCAGTTGTAAATCTTGGCGTTCACCAGCCAAACGTTCGGCTAGCTCTTGGACAGTAATTTGTATGATAGACATACGTGCAAAATATCTCTTAGGTATGAGTTAAAAAACTAACACAAGTCCCGCTTTTAGTTCAAACTTTAAATGATTGAGCTTTGTCATCAAAGTAAAACCAAATAACATTTGAAGAACCTTGCTTTGCAAGGTTCTTCAAATGTTATCTGCATAGTATAAATTTATTTGTCTAGACTAATGAGCCAGCCCATCGAAGAATTGTTGAGAGATCTCAAAAGTGAAGATGAAGATATTCGTGATCGAGCCACTCAGGGGTTGTGGGAAATGTGGTTTATGCAGAAGGGGATTCAGGGTTTGCAGGTCTTGAGACAAAGTCAAATGATGGCAGATAGCGGCAATGTCAGACAAGCGGAGCTGATGCTCACACAATTAATTCATGCTCAGCCAGATTTTGTCGAAGCATGGAATCGTCGTGCGGTTTTGTTTTATATGCAGGGAGATTACAAACGCTCAATCAAAGATTGCCAAAAAGCGATCGCTCTTAATCCTTACCACTTTGGCGCAGTTCATGGCTTGGGGCTATGCTACGCTGCGATCGGTAGCTATCACGAAGCGATCGCCACTTTCCGCAGAGCCTTAGAAATTCAACCCTACTCGCTCACCAACCAAAAACTAATTCTCGAATGTACTGCCATGCTGAATTAAAAAAGTCAAAAAAATTGCTTTGCAATTTTTTTGACTAGTAATTTTGACTAGTAGTTTGTATTCCAAAGAGGGGTGCGGCGTACAAAAGCTAAAATGCAGGCTCCGATACTGATACTAAGCCATCCGCAAATGAGCGTTAATATCGGTAGTGATTGCATGAACATGATGAGAGGAGCCGTTTTTGCTGTCGGTTGCGCTGGCAGAAAAGCGCTGATTAGTAAAATTGCCGTACCGATTTCCCACGACTGTAAATGATTTTTGCTGTAGCTAGGACGATCGCTTTGCAAACTATTCGGGGCAACTAGCTGCAAGAAAAATCTGGCGATCGCAGGACTAACGAGACAAACCCCTAGCCAAGCGATCGCACTTTCTGCTGATAGGCTTGTGGGCAAAGGAAAGATAAACAGTAACACCACGCCTAAAATAATAAATGCTGTACCTGCTAAAATTCCTGCTCCCTGAGGTAGTAATACAGTAGCCATGCCTAAACTGTCGCGCTCAGTTTCTTGCTTCGCAAGGCGGAACTCCTCACGGATGGCTTGCCCTAACTCATCGTTTTGATCTGAAACTTTTTGATTTGTAGCTTCTTTATTGGTAGATGGCAAAATTGTCATCGCTAAAGGGATCGTAATATCACTATTATTCCCCGACAGCTGCATCCAGCTTAGTTCGCCGCCAGCCTCTTGCAATTTGATGACGGATAGACATGAGAATGGTTTTACATTAATTGCATATTCGGCAGCAATTCCCCATAAACCACTAAATCTTAGTTGTAAAACTTTTTCGGGCGCTCTCAATTGGGCTTGCCATGTAAAAAATCCTGTCAGCCCCGTAGTGGTCAAACCGATCGCCGCGATCGCTCTTAGATTGGGAGATAAATCTATCATTGACCAAAAGAAAAAGCCCAACAGGATTAACACAAGACTATTAAACTGTCGTGGTTGCTGACCGAGTGATGAGGGGCTGACTAAAACCGTTTGATCGGAATAGGTAACTACATTTAGTACATCAGCATTAACAGTTTCTAGGATTTGCTTTTTATCTATTTTTTTAGATTTACCTGAGCGAAAAGCGAGCGAACTAGAAATACCTATAAAAATAGCGGCGGGTAAAATCCACCAAATCGCCACAAATCCCTTAATGAAATTTTCTGGAGAAGTACTAAGGGCTGCGATTAAAGCTAACCAATAGGTTGAAATCCCAATTAACTGAGTGCGGGAAAATATATAATCTGAATTTTGTTGGCATACATTCACCACTGATTTGGCTACATAGATGCCGATCACAAAACCTGCAAGTAACGAAAGACTTGAAACTGCTAAATAATTTGTTTCTCCAATTCGCAATAATTGTGCGATCGCTACTATGAGGATCAACAACCCTGCAAAAAAAAAGTTTGCAGAAATAGGCATAGTCGCTTGCCTCCAGCCCCAACCGACTTTACCTGATACCAATTGTCGCTGTGAGTGAGAAGGCGAAACTTGCATAGGTAGTTAGGAATAGGTAAGTGTTAGTTAGAAATAGGTAATTAGAAATTGGATTTTCCTTTTTCCTTTTCCCCTTTTCCTTGACGCTAGACAGTGGCGATCGCTTCGTGACGAGCAAAAATCATCCGACCTGCAGAAGTTTGCAAAGCACTGGTGACAGTCACAACAATTTGTTTGCCAAGATATTCACGACCTTCTTCAATGACAACCATTGTGCCGTCTTCAAGATAGCCGATTCCTTGAGATGCTTCTTTTCCTTCCTTAAGCACCTTAATTTCGATCAAGTCACCAGGTAAGTAGGTTGGACGGAGAGCCTGAGCAAGATCGTTAATGTTTAAAACTTCGACTTGCTGCAAATTTGCAACTTTATTGAGGTTGTAGTCATTGGTAATCAATGTACAGCTTAATTCTTGGGCTAGGCGTACTAATTTAGCATCGACTGTATGTAAGTCTTCGTAATCTGCTGAATGAATCGTGATGCGATCGCTAAATTGATCGCGCATGTTGTTAAGAATATCAAGCCCCCTTCTACCACGCACTCGTTTTTGATCATTGGAGCTATCGGCGATTGTCTGCAATTCTTGAATCACAAAATGAGGGATTAGTAATTGCCCTTCTAAAAAGCCTGTCTCCATTAACGTCTGAATTCTCCCATCAATCACTGTGCTAGTATCCAAAACCTTGGCTGTGGCTGTACGCAATGTACCATCAGCAATGAGGCTGCTTTCGACGTTGTTAGGATTAATCAAACGTAATAATGCGCGTCCGTGGGTATCGGACAGAGTCATGCCTGAATAGGCAAAAATAATACTTACTAAAATTGCGGTGAGCGGCTTAATAAAGTCAAAATTATTGGGAATAGGGATTAGAAATAATGGAGCTAGCATCAAGTTAGCGACCAATAACCCAAAGACTAAACCAACAGCCCGACCCAAAATCGTCTCAAGCGGCATTGATCGAATGTTGGTCTCGACACGGCGATAGGTGTTTTGAACAATCAATCCTGCCACTAGACCGACGACAGATCCAACTCCAAGGGTTACCCAACGTAGATTTTGGATATTGAGATTGGCGATCGTATCTGGTGGTAAGAAATCAATGCCATGGAAGCCAGTGCCTGCGCCAGCTAGGATGAATGTAAAAATGATAATAGCGTCAATCATAGGGCGGAACTCCGCTTGGACGAATAAATATTAAGGACGTGAGATTAACTCAAATAATCTCTAGCCTATAGCCTTAATTGAGTTTAGTTAGTACATTTCCAACTTTCTCAATCCTTTGCATACAATTCTACACAAATACAATAGAGAATTGTCTACTTTGGAGCTTTAGGGCAGCCTTCGCTTGATTTTTGTCCATCAGGCATAATTGCGCCGCAAAAGTTGGTTTCTGACATGTAAGCACTGGTTAAATCTGCACCAGTGAGATCGGCTCCTCTTAGATCAGCTTTATCAAGGATCGCGCCAATTAGGTTTGCATCTCTTAAATCAGCAAGTTTAAGATCCGCAGAAAACAGATTTGCATAGCGTAAATTGGCATTTCTCAGATTTGCAAAACTGAGCTTGGTGCGTGAAAGATCGCAACCTTGACATTCTCTAGTTTGCAAAACTTGACGAACTTGGTTGGGATCAGCAAAGGCTTGATCTGTCCAGTTAATTGAGGCGATCGCTCCAGTTAGCCCTGAAATCACCAAACAAGAATTGATTAGAGTTTTCATTTTTTAGCTCTTAGTTGTTTAGTCTATTGTCAGTATAAAACCTAAAAAGCAAAGGCGGCGAGAAGAGCCGCCTTTGCTTATCACTATGGGTTTGCGATCGCGATCACAAGGGTAGATATCTGATGTCACTGGCAATTATTGAATAAAGCTTGATGATGTTGTTATTGAGTTAATCACTCATAAATCGAGTTCACCCAATCGATTGAGCTCATAGCAGGAAGTAGCGATTGCTACTTTCATTAGAAAATTAAATTATAGAAGTTTAGTTTTCTGGTTTGTTGGAAGCATTTAGAGAAAGCAGAGTAGAGGCAGTCATGAAAAATACTATCGTCGCCACATTTTTAGCCATTTCGGGTTTCGTCGCTTCAGGTTTCGCCGCTGCACCAGCAAATGCTCAAACAGCGATTGTTGCCGCCCTTTATCAAAATCCTACTGCTCCTCAAACAGAAGTCCGTTATGAAAATACTGACATTAACCGCAATCAAATTATCCTTGCTGTTAATACCACTCCTGAAGTAATGGCGATAGCTGACAATTTACTAACTGGTCGTAGTTACGATCGTATTGTAACCATGAGCCATAAAGATAGCCTTGCTTGTTTAGTTAGCGGCAAAGGCTCCATAGATGGAGCTGTTATGTGCGGATTCATCGACTACGAATAAAAAAAGAAAGAACGCTAAGCGTTCTTTCTTTTTTTATTCGTTTGTTATTATGCGATGTTAGAAATGTTGGGATTGTTTTTAATTTCGTTTAGTTTTTGCAATCCAAACTGAGCGCGTTTTATTTGTTTTTCGCATAATTCTTCAATATCAGTACGTGCAATTTCAATCCCGTTTTGCGTATCTGTAGCTCGATCAAAAAAGACAATACTGTCTAACTGTTTCATGCCAATTAAGCGAAACAGCATATCAACTACATTGTATTCACCACATTCAAGATGATCGTCATTTAATCTCAATCGATCAATATTGGCAGGAGTGCGATCGCAATAGGCGTAGATAGTCGTCTTTTCCAGTTCAGGATTATCGTGATTGCTTAAGGGTGTCAATAACCAGCCACCCTCAATATCTTGAATCACAAAATAGATCGTATATTTAAGATTTTGAGCGATCGCCTTTAGTACCGATGCAATCAAACTAACTGCACTGGCAGTCTCTGCATCAGGAGTACCCTGAACTAGTAGAGCCACTTGGCGATCGAGAATTTGATCTTTAGTTAGCATGAATCTTGAGTAAACACTTCCTTTATAGCGATGTTTTGGGAGGGCGCTTCGCGCCCTCCCAAAACATTAGTTAATATGATGGATTGCCGATCGTTTGAGAGCAGGTTTGTCATTAATAGATTGCAATGATTCTAGAGTTGCAAAGATTGCTTCACGCATAGTTGTCTCTGTTTCCCGATTAAGCAATATCTGACAATAATCAACAATCGCCCTTTCCTGAGCTACAGGTAGCCGATTGTCTTGCACGTATTGGTTAATCTGTTTAATGGCAATTAGTCGAGCCAGATCATCATTTACGGCAAGTTGAGCAATTAGTTGATCGAAATTATCTTGTTGACGCTGCAACCATTGCCTAAAAGCTTGACGAACTAGAAGAACTAAAATCCCTAGAGTTGCACCTAGCTGCAAAATGTTAGCTGATGCTAACCAATGATTTTCTTGATCTGACCATACTGCCAATACCATATATGTCAGAAAGACTGTCCCCGCACCACTCGCAACTGATAGGGGTAAAAGTCGATAAGGGCTTTGCAGAAATTTCTGGATGCGCCACAAAATCACGTTCCAGTTCCAGTCTTGAATCATATAGACTGCAATCATGGCAAAAATTCCTGCACTGGTTGCCGCGATTAATTGCCAATTCCACAGCAGCAGCATCACAAGAAAAATTGCCAACAAAGCCCACACTGGGAAACCCTGTTCACGAGCTAGCCCACGCCAAAGCGATCGCATTAACTGTTGGACTTGCGAAGTTGATGTTGTTGATTCTTGATCTTGATGATGTGAGGTTTTGACCACTGGTTGACCACTTTTATCCCTTAGGACTGTAATAGCTACTTTACAGGATTTTTGATCAAAAAAGTTTAGTAAGCGCTCTGCACTCGCTAAGCTTTTTATTAAAACCCAAAAGGTGATAAGCGTCATCTTTTGGGTTTTTTGAACGGAGACAGCTATATAAAGGTTATCTAGCAGCTCTCTTATACATATTTTGCAAACTGAGCAACCCGACTCCACCTGTAACTAGAAACACGCCAAATACCTGAATAAACTCTAGTTTACTTCCCAAAATCGTGAATGCTAAGAATGTGGTAAACACTGGACCACTGGCGCTAACAATCGATGCTTGAGCAGCTCCCATTAGCTTTGTGCCAAAACTGGTCAGCAAATAACCACTTAAAGTCGTTAGCGCGATCAAGAAGCACATAAATATCAGTGAGCCATTTAGTGAAATAGAAGCCAAGGTGAAGGGTAATGTACCAAGACAGAGCAGCAAGATAATTGCAAAGTTAATTGAAGTAAATGAAACAGGATTTAGTTGCTTAAAACAAGCCTGTGAGGTGATGATATATCCCGCAAAAGAAATGCCTGATAGCATTGCTGCAATTACACCCCATGTATCAGGTTTTGCTACACCAAAGATGTTATAGGTCAGCATGATGCCGAAATAGATAACTCCAATCACTAACCAGCGTTCCTTACTGGGGCGATCGCCAAATAGCAACCAAGCCAACAGAACTGTTACTGTCGGGAAGATGAAAAAGAGCGTAACAGCTAATCCTGGGTTTAAGATGCCTAAAGCCACATAGATGAAGGCAAAAGAGGTGAATTGCAATAAAGCACTAAAGGCAACCCGCCAGAATAATAATCTGCGGCTAGGCGTGAGTAATTGCTGAAAGTCCCGCAATACATCAACCCGAAAAATAAACTTTGCGACTAGCCACATAATTGGTGTGGCAAATAGCATTCGTAACAGCAACAACATAAAAGAGTTAGGGACAGTTGCTTTAATCAATCCACCAAAATTAAATAGCCCGAAAATACTAGAGTTGGAGAAAATTATCCTTACCAAAATATTCTGTAGGGACAAAACCACCGAAGCCCCCAAAACCAATATGAATCCAATCCACCAATCGTTAAGACGCTTAACTGGCTGAGCTATGGGAGGTTCTGATTCTAAAGAGTTAATTGGTTCGGTAGGATCACCTGCATAGGGACGAGTATCGTTTTGGTCATATTGCCTAAACTGACTACTATTAAAAGTGGGGATCTGAATTTGGTTGAAATTACCATTGCCATTGGGAATAGTCGGGGCTGTGTTACTACCATTCGTACCGATCGCCCCCGCAAAACCAGATGTCCCCGTGAAGTTGATTGGTGGATTCCCCCCTATATTTCCGCCTCCAGAGCGATCAGCGGAAGATCGCCGCAAATATTCATCAATTCTTTCAACAAGCGCAGAGAGCATTAGCTCGCCTTGTTGTCTTTGTGTGTACATGCGTTGCATCTGATCATCAAGATCGCGCTGATAGGTATCCACATCTCGTTGCAAAGACTGGAATGTTGCACGAATTGCCCCATCAAGATTAAGCATTAACTGCTCAAAATTTGCAGAGTGATCGTTAAGTACTCTGGAGTTAGTAACGATCACATCATTTTTTAGATGATAAGTAATTGCTTGGGCAAGTTGCTCGATCCATTGCTGGCGCTGGATTTCTTGTTGATTCATCCCTTGCTGAGCAACAGTTAAAACCTCTAGCTCTTTGCGTTGAGACTGGAGCCGCTGAATGTCATCAGTTAAAGCATTTTTTTGGGCTTGTAAAATCAGAATTTCACGACTGAGCTTGCCCAAGATATTTGCCCGCAGATCTGACAAGTCCTTGGTGACTCCCGCGAGGGTCTGCTCGTAAGAACTATTACGGATATTATTGTTCTCCATTTTAAGAAATCACCTCGTAACAATGCCAGCTGGAATAACGTTAGGGACTAAGTTTGGCACTAATTTTTTAAATTGGCTTAATTGGTTGCGTCTAGTTTGCGAACTTTATAACACTAATTTGAGCATATGACATATTTTGTTTTGTAGTAAATCCAAAAAATGGGAACGCCGCAAAGCGGAGCTCCCATTTTTTGGTTTTGGATAGTATTGTTATGTTTGCGGTATATATGTAGCTTTAACCATGGAATACAAGAGACTTGGCTCAAGTGAACTGTCGGTGTCCAAGATTTGCCTAGGGACAATGACCTATGGTCAGCAAAACACGATCGCTGAAGCCCATGAGCAACTAGACTATGCGATCGCGCAGGGAATCAACTTTATTGATACTGCGGAAATGTATCCAGTTCCACCCAAGGCTGAGACGCAAGGTAGGACAGAAAAATATATTGGGGAATGGTTAGCCCAACCGCGTATTAAGCAACAACGCGACCAGTTAATTGTTGCGACCAAAATTATTGGAACAGGACGCAATTACAAATGGTTAAGGGATGATGCGATCGCCGCACTCAGTCGCAAAAATATTATGCAAGCCGTGGATGACAGCTTGAAGCGATTACAAACAGACTATATCGATCTTTATCAAATCCATTGGCCAGATCGTAATGTACCTATGTTTGGTCAAGTTGCCTTCGAGCCTCAGCAAGAGCGCAAAATGGTCACTATTGCAGAACAACTAGAAACCTTTGCCGAATTAATTCAAGCAGGTAAAATTCGCTATTTAGGAGTTAGCAATGAGACTGCATGGGGTATCTGTGAATTTAGCCGTACAGCAAAACAGCTAGGTTTACCAAAGATTTTATCGATCCAAAATGCTTACAACCTGATCAACCGTACCTTTGATAGCCACCTTGCTGAGGCTTGTTATCGAGAGCAAGTTAGTTTGCTAGCTTATAGTCCTCTTGCCTTTGGACATTTGTCTGGCAAGTATGTTCAAGGTTCAGTGACTGATACTCGTATAACGCTATTTCCTGCCTTTGGGCAGCGCTATAACAAAGTTAATGTTAAGGAGGCTACGGCAGAGTATGCTGCGATCGCCCAAAAACATGATTTGCCATTGGCCCAATTAGCTTTAGCATTTGTGCAAAGCCGTTGGTTTGTGGCTAGTACGATTATTGGTGCAACGACAATGGATTGGAGTTTGGAAAAAATTGAAGCAAAAAATGGATGAACGGCACATTAAGAGATGCCCAAATATTGGGCATGAGAAATCGAAGCACTAATGATTTAGGAGTACTAAGATAGTAGTATTTGCC
>JBIKYZ010000269.1:0-6380 GCA_044354985.1 Pseudanabaena sp.
CTTAGCGAAATATAAAACTTCACCATCTCTGATTCAATCTCTTCGCAATAGTACATAATTAAGCCTTCTTTTCTTATTTATTCTATCCTCATTTGCACAAGTTATTTAATTCTCATTCCTTACCAATTTTAGAAACCATAGAAAGCAATTCTTAAATGGTAACTAAAACCAAAAAGGTAGTGCAAAGCACTACCTTTTTGGTTTTAGTTGCGCTCAGGCTAAGCAGGAATGAATTTGAGAGAAACTCCATTCATGCAGTAGCGCTGTCCTGTTGGCTTTGGTCCATCATCAAAAACATGCCCTAAATGTCCACCACATCGGCTGCAATGGACTTCTACACGCTTCATAAACAGAGAAGTATCGGTTGTGGTTGCGATCGCTCCTTCAATTGGTGCAAAAAAGCTTGGCCAACCAGTGCGGCTGTTGAACTTGGTGTCAGAGGTAAATAGTGGTAAGTCGCAACCAGCACAGTTATAGGCTCCTTTGCTATATTCCTTATCGAGAGGACTGCTAAAGGATCGCTCAGTGCCATGCTTTCGTAAAACACGAAACTGTTCTGGAGTAAGAGTTTGTTTCCATTCTTCTTCGGTTTTCATGATTTCATATCTCTTAGTTGCTTTAGTTGAGTCTACTGCGATCGCTGAGTCTGTGGGTAAGGAATCGGTGGATTTCTGCCAAAATTGGTATAGCCAAGCCCCCCCAATGAGCGATGCTCCAGTTAGTAACAAATCTCTTTTTTTCATGGTTGATATGACAGTCTAATAACTTTGTGATTTTTCATTGCAGTACTTAGGGACTTACACAAAATAACCGATCTCAAAAATATATAGGTGGGCTATGCCCACCTATATATTTTTGGGTTTTAATTCACAAAAGTAGTGGCTACACCATTTTTTGTTGTGGTATTAAATATACGAAGGTTAATAGCTATCTGGATGACTTGCTTTTCATGGCATTGTTGAAAGGTAAACCAGAAAAGCCTTGGCTCAAAACTATAAAAGCCCCGTCTTGCGGGGCTTTTATAGTTTTGCTCTGAGAGAAGGTCGCATAGCGCTCTCCCTTCATTTTCTAAGACATTGCTTGAATGATGTAATCAAAGTAAGGCTCAGTGGTAGCAGCATCATCTTTGCTGAGTAATGCTAGAGATGCATTCTTGAGGCAGCGAACTGCATCAGCCATACCGACTAAAGGTACACCGAGAGAGCTGTACATTTCACGGACACCAATGATGCCGATTTTTTCGATGGGGTCTTTGTCGCCTGCCAATACTCCGTAAGTCGTAAGACGGATGTACCATGTGAAATCTCTTAGACATTGGCTGCGTTGCTTCTGACCATAGGCATTACCACCTGGGGAAATGTAATCAGGATGAATTCTAAATAGTTCTTCTGTGGCTTTTTTGACGATTTTTTCTTCGCTTTCTGCCAAGGTTGTGGCAATTCGCACCCTTTGAGCACCAGTGGCAAGAAAGTTTTGCACACTTTGCAACTCAGAAATGCTGGGATAGCGGAGTTCTTCGTCTGCTCTTTCTAAAACTTGACTAACTACACTCATAATTAAAATAAAAAATTTAATATATTCGCCATCTAGTCTACCAAAAGCGGTGAATACGCCAAGAATTTGTAATAAAATCACAAATCTTCATAATCAAAAGATAGAGTTGCGGCGCTAAGCGCCGCAACTCTATCTTTTGATTTTTAATTGCTTGAGCAACATTTTTAGCTCTGAGGCAAGGGTATAGCCGATTTCCCGATCGCCATAGCGCCAGTCTTGATAGATCTGCGTAATTTGGGCGATCGCAGCGGCTTGTTTCTCGGAGACGCGATCGCCAAGACTAGCTGCGTACTCTTGCGGAGTCTGGTATGAAGATTTTGGCTTACCTTGCTCAGATAGCCATTGCAACATTTGCTGATAAGTACGCTGTGGGATCGGCATTTTTTGTAAGCGTTGCAATTGCCACCACCAGATTGCAAATTGCCACAAAGCCCAACCACCGATACCGATGCCAAAGGCGATCGCTAAGCCAAAAGCAATACCAATCCAGCCCATTTCAATCAGCCAATTCACCAAGCCGCCCAGAAAATTACCAATACTTTCAAATAGCGATTCAAAAAATTTATTGACAGGACTTGGCAAAAATTGAGCGATCCAATTCCAAAAGGTCTGCATTACTCCAAATGTACGATTTTCCTCAATCGATGGGGGAAACAGGGGACGATTTGGCACAGGATCAAAGGCAACCCAATCATAGGCTGGAAAGAAAACCTCGACCATTGACTGTGTATCAATGTTCTGAACCTCATACAGCCCTGTAAATGGGTTGAATTTCCCTGGGGCAAACCCGACCACATAGCGAGTAGGAATGCCTAGCGATCGCAGCATTACCGCCATTGTTGAGACAAAATGACTCTCCTCGCCGCCACCTTGCGCAATAAACTGTGATACCAGATCACCCTTAGACTCATCAAAATTTAGTGGTTTAATAGCGTAGTTTTGCTTGATGCTCTGGGCGATCTGTATAGCGACATCGTAGACATTATCGAGACTGATCACCTTGCCATTAGTGTCTTTAGCACTAGCAACTAGACTTAGAGCTGTACTGCGAACTTCAGACGATAAATTAGTCGGGACTTGCAAATAATAGTCCCGAACTGATTTGGGATAATCGTTAGGTAACTGTCGCAATTGTTTGGAATTGCGTGTAACCACACTAGAAATAACAGTATAGGTAAGATCTTCTGGTAAAGGACCAGGTCCACGAATCATTCCTTCGGGATCAATGTCTAACTCTTCACTAGGGAAGAAGATTTGCTTTGGTATTGATGCAGCAGGTACAAGGTTAGGAAAATTTGGTGATGTAATCGTATAGGTTTGGACTACTTCTCGAATCTCAATCGGTTGTATTAGTTTTTTTGTGGAGCTAGTCGAGGCATGGGGCGGCGTTGCAACAAAAAACTCATAATTGAGTGGGTTGCGTCTAACTGTGCGGAGCTGGCTAGGATCATTGCGCGAAATCCGCCAGCCTTTCCCTGTAAATTCGTCGTAAGCCATCACTCGCCAAAATAGCTCTGCCTGCGATCGCACCCGCATCACCAATTCAGGTTTGCGTTGATTATTCTGTTTAGCCCCAGAGACCGTGTCAATCTCAGGTGCAAACAATGGTGGTAGCGTTTCTTCTTGATTATTTCCACCCGTACCAGTGCCGCCCGTACCAGTGCCATTTGTGCCAGACTGTTGCTGCTGTTGCTGCTGTCGCGTTAAAATATCACCTCTAGGCAATTCTCTTTGTACTGAAAGATTTACGCTGACAGGAAAGTTCCGTAGCTGAAAACCTGGCAAGCGAGGCAAAAAGGCAAAAATTGTCAAGCCTAAAACCAATACGATCGCTAGTAGTCCCGATAAAGGTAAAAGGGAAATCCCCATCTTTTTTGGTTGAAAACCGCTAGTTTGCACACCCAAACGAGATCGATGGTCGAGTAATAAAATTGGAATCCCCACTAGTAAAAAGGCGATGAGCCACAGTGCGAAAACCATTGTTTGGCTTAAAGTTGCCGCTAAAGCCATCAAGATCAATCCGATCACAATCGAATAGCCTAAATCTTTGCGGCGCGGTAAGTCAAAACTATGCAAAACCTGCAACTGGATTAACAATCTCGCCAGTAATAGTCTCGTTTCGTCGGTATTCCGCACCAGATCTCTGAGAAATACGACTAACATAGCAATCATGGCGATCGCAATGAATAATTTCACGATCACATTACGTTTGCGTCTTGCATACCATGCCCAGACTCCTGCGATCGCGCTTAGAGGGATTGCCCAAGCACTATTCCCTGAGCTCGCCACTGAGTCCATCGCCCCAATACTGATAAATACAAAGATTTGCACCAGCACTCGCAACGGAATCGAATCCTCAACCCCTGCGATCGTAAATTCTGAAGCTTTTTGCAATTTATCAAATGCACCGATCTTGGGTCGAGGCTGTCGAATCGTATCCATATGGCTCTGAAATTAGAGAGTATTTGCATTCAACACCTAGTATAAACAGTGCAAAGCCAAGTTGAGAGGAGTAGAGCTTTTCAAGTGCAATTACCCAAACCAGTAAGGTTGCGCCCCGCAGGGGCGCAACCTTACTGGTTTGGGTGTGCAACTAATTAAGCGTGTCTACTTATATGGCTATAGCTTGATAAAAAACCAAAAGTAGAGTTGCGCCGCAACTCTACTTTTGTTTTTTACATTCTGACTTGATTGGCTATAGTTATCCCAATCCTGAAAATGGCGTTGCCATTTTCAGGATTGGGATAAAATCGCTTAACTGATTGGAAGGTAGAACAATGCTGCAATTCATTCAACAACATTATTTTGCCTTGAAGTTTTTCTCTGCATTGGGCTGTGGGCTAATGGCTGGAGTCTTCTTCGCTTTCTCAACTTTTGTAATGAATGCTCTTGCCAGACTTCAACCGAAGCAAGGTCTTACCGCCATGCAATCCATCAATATTGCGGCGATCAATCCGTTATTCATGGGAATATTTTTGGGAACAGCCGCGACCTGTATTTTTATTGCTGGGTCTTCGCTGTCAAACTGGTATCAACCCAAGTCCGCTTACTTACTTATCGGCAGTCTGTTCTATCTTGTCGGGGCATTTGGAGTAACGATCCTGTGCAATGTGCCTCTAAATGATGCGCTAGCGATCGCCGATTCAGATAGTGCTAACGGCGCGAGTCTATGGGCTAGCTATCTTACCAACTGGACAATGTGGAACCATATTCGGACTATATCAGCACTTTTAGCCGCAGCAGCAATTACAATCGCGCTCCATGAATGAGAACATTGCTAGCCAGATCCGCGATCGCGTTAATGATATCTACCGTAAAGAATCGCGTAGTATTTTCGCCACCCTGATTCGCTTGATTGGAGACTTTGACCTTGCAGAAGAGGCAATGCATGAAGCCTTCGCCGTGGCTATAAAGCAATGGCTCCGTGACGGTATACCCGCCAATCCTAAATCGTGGCTTGTCTCGGTGGGGAGATTCAAAGCGATTGATACCATTCGTCGCCGCACACGTTTTGATGCATCCTTATCAGAACTTGCTCAACATCTTGACACAAGTGATACCTCAGGAAAAGAAGATGCGGATGAGGATGTTGAAGACGATCGCCTGCGCCTGATTTTCACCTGCTGCCATCCATCCCTATCACGAGAGGCACAAGTTGCTCTGACACTAAGAGAAGTCTGTGGACTAACCACCGAAGAAATTGCCAGTGCGTTTCTGATTACCCCCCCTACATTGGCTCAGCGAATCGTCCGAGCTAAAGCAAAGATTCGTGATGTAAGGATTCCCTATCAAGTTCCAGAGATCGCAGAGTTGCCAGATCGCATAGATACGATGCTGCAAACGATTTATTTAGTCTTTAATGAAGGATATGCGGCTTCATCAGGTGAATCTCTAACAAGAACCGACCTCTCGAAAGAAGCAATTCGCTTGGGGCGACTAGTAGTAGAATTATTACCAGATGCCGAAGCGATCGGATTGTTAGCACTGATGCTCATGCAAGAATCGCGACGTACTGCTCGTACATCTCTCACAGGCGATCTAATCCTTCTAGAAGATCAGGATCGATCGCTCTGGAACCAAGCATATATTGCCGAAGGTAGATTGCTTGTGCGACAGGCGCTATCATCCCAACAGTTTGGCTCGTATTCAATTCAGGCTGCGATCGCGGCAGTGCATTCCGAAGCAAAAAATGCTGAGGCAACGGACTGGTCACAGATTGTCGCTTTGTATGACCTACTTATGCGCATAGAGCCATCACCAGTAGTTGATTTAAATAGAGCGGTAGCGGTGGCAATGCGCGATAGCTTTCTTGCGGGATTACAAAGAATTGAGGCGATCTTATTGAATGGTGATTTAGCTGACTACCATCTAGCCCATGCCGCAAAAGCCGATCTCTGTCGGCGTTTAGGCAGAACGACTGAGGCAAGAGAATCATATCAACGTGCTCTTGCCCTTGTGAAGCAAGAACCAGAACGACGATTTCTCAAAAAACGTCTTCAAGAATTGAACTACAGCGCTTTACACTCAAACCCAAACCAAGAGAATTGTTGAAAGTGTTGTAAAGCAACACTTTTAACAATTCTCTTGTGGTTCGTTTGATCGGTAATTGCTGTAAAAAGATATCTAGCAAAAAATATTTTGCCGATTTGTCGATTTACAGCTTCACCGAACGACTACTAGTTGAAGGCAATTAATTTTAGATAACTCATGTTACGCAGAAGCCTAAAAAGGTTTCAGAGACTGCCATTCCAAGTGAGATTGCTGCAAAGCCTTGATATATAATTTGGATTTGAGAGCGAAGTGATTGAGCTTAGAATTAAGTTTGA
>JBIKYZ010000270.1:0-6370 GCA_044354985.1 Pseudanabaena sp.
CTCAAAGAATTGAACGTAAGCATTTAACTTTGCGAACGCGGATTAAGCGTTTAGCCAGAAAGACTATTTGCTTTTCTAAATCTATTTTGATGCACGATATTGTCATTGGGCTATTTATCAATAGATAACGCGATGTGCAACTATTTTTGAGCTATTGCTCTATGGTTGTTTGAGCTACCGAAAATTCAAAATCCTCATTAGTGCAGTACGAGAAATCAGGTCTTTCAGACTTTTAGTTGCACATCGCGTATAGATACGAATTTTCTATCCAATCCCATCATGCCTTCCAACAAATCTGAAACACTACCGAAATACATTCATCCGTAATGGTGGCACACAGAAAATCAGATAATCACCTGCTAGTACAAAGTCATGTACCATCGATAGCCCTTGGAGATTAGTCTGTCCCTTTTTGAGCAGCTTACCTGTGCGATCGCTGCGGTAAATATTTAAAGTTGCATTTTTGCCATAGGAAACTCCAAAGTTAAAAATCTCGCCTGTCTTTGGATCGCGCTTGGGATGTGCTGAATAGGGCAAATGATTTTCTAAACCTTCGAGATTTTCTAATCCGTAGGTTTCTAAAGTTTCTAAATCTAATGCATGGGGCAATCCTCCTTCCCACAAAGCAAGCAGCTTGTCAGGAAGAGAAATCACAGAAGTATTTGCCACATTTTTAGAAGCTTTACCGAAACGCTGCCACCATGCACCTGTTGCAGTCATGCCATAATTCCCGTAGATCAATTTATCAGCATGTTCTTCTTCTAAATATCCTTTGGATTGGACATAGCGATAGGTAGCACGAGCTTGACCATCCGCAAAATGCACTGCCAAAATTGCACCATCGCCATCAAACCAATGTCCAACTTGCACGCCTCCACGCTCCAATCGTCCAGGCCCATTGCGATAAAGAGAACCTTTAAGATTTTCGGGAATGCTTCCAGAAATTGTGGAGAGTTGAGTGAGAGGGAATTCGCTAGCTGGTTTTGCGATCGCCTTTGCCCAAGATTCTGATTTTGAAACAGTTGCAGTCATAGTTTTCTCTTTTTTAGTGATATTTGGGTAGGGGTAATTCATGAATTACCCCTACCTTAATTTAAGAAATGAGATTGATTAAGAGGAGTAAGGAATTCCATCTTTATTCGTAAATTGCCAGCCTTGTTCAGTTGCTTTTGCTACGAGATCGTCATCGGGATAATGTCCTTGATCGTTGGGAGTGCGATCGCCTACTTCTAGATAAGTAGCTACTTGATCGGAGTGATTATAAAGACAATGCCCGTTTGGCTCACCCGCAGGAAATCCCGCCGCTTGCCCTGTGGACAAAATCGTTTCTCCTTCATCAGTAATCAGGGTTAATTCTCCTGAAAGAACATAGATGAACTCGTCCTGTTTTGTATGCCAATGACGAAGTGCAGATCGGGATTTTGGCGGAAGTGTAGTTAAATTTACGCCAAAGTTCTTTAATCCTGCGGCATCACCGAGTCGTTTCTTTTCACGCCCTACAACTACGGGTTTAAAGAGCTCAGGATAGTTACTGCCAGTGCGACTTGGGATTTGATTAGGATCGATGATAGTCATTGATTTGGGATGGGAATTTTTCTAAGTAGCAGCAATTTTCTCCATAGATTTACGAACTTCATTTCTTACTGACTCATGTTCAGATTGAGTTTGCAAATAGTGCTGATACCAAGCAATTGTATTACGAATTCCTTCACGATGAGGTGTGGCAATATCACCAAAAGCAGCGATAAACTTAGCACTGTCAACAACAAATGGATTCTCAAATTGATACATCATCTCCACCGTTTCCGCCGCTTCGGGAATGAATAATGCACCAATTCGCATCATCAATTTACCCATGCCATTCATTTTTGGTGGTAGTCCCAATTCTTCAAAAAGAATATTTAGCATTTCTCTTGTAGAAATCGTGGGCGCGTTGGGAACATGCCAGACTTGTCCGATCGCTTCCTCTCGCTCTCCCAAAATGATCATCGCTCTCGCAAAATCTTGAATGTAGGTATAGGTATGAGGTAGATCTAAGTTGCCGATCGCTTCGGCAGGCTTACCTTGTAGAGCAGGAATAAACACGCGATCTCCCAATACTGAATTAAGAACGCCTTCACCATAGAAATCAGAGGATCGGGCGATCGCTACTTGAGCTTTTCCTGCGAGATGAGCATTCATCAAGGTTTCCGCAAGTTGAGCGCGGATCTTACCCTTATTTGTAGTTGCAGCATAGGGCATATCTTCGCGCATCGGTTCTTTGACTTTGCCATAGCCATAGAGACTATCGCCGTAAATCAGCTTTGCACCACTAGCGATCGCACCAGCGAGAATACCTTGCTGTAAGGGAGGGAATTCTTTAACCCAAGCTTTGAAATTGTATTTTGGTCCCGCGCAGTGATAAATCACTTCTGCCCCTTGGCAAACTTTCTGCGTGAATCGTGGATCGGCAGCATCACCGATCACAAATTCCACGCCTTGAGGCAAATTCTCCCGATTGCTGCGACTTACCATTCGTACTTGCTTACCCTGTGCAATAAGTTGCTGTGCGATCGCCTTACCTAAAGTACCTGTGCCAAAAACAATTTGAAACTCTTGTTGAGAAGCGTTCATGGTTTTGTCTCCTATCAATAACAAATTGGCAGCTATATTCAACTAAATTAATATGCACTTAATTGAATATAGGAGATAATATATACTCAATAAAGTGCATATGTCAACTTCAAGTCTAGTTAATTTTCAAAAATATGTCCCTTGCTTACGCTATCTTGGTTTCATTGATTTGCGAGCCAAAAAGCGGTTATGACCTCGCCAAGCAATTTGATGGCACGGTGGGTTTCTTCTGGCAAGCCACACACCAGCAGATTTATCGTGAGTTAACCAAACTAGAGCAACAAAACTTGATCATTGCTGAGGCGATTGCCCAAGAAGGACGACCAGACAAAAAAATATTCTCAGTTTCTGATACGGGGCTAGCTCATCTGAAAACATGGCTGCTGCAATCTAGCGAAGTTGCAACTGTTAAAGATGAATTTTTACTTAAAATCTATGCGGGTTATCTCATTCCTGAAGAAGCGATCGCCCAAAAAATCAAACATCATCGCCAATTGCATCAGCAACAACTAGAAACTTATCAAGCGATCGAGCGTAACTTTTTCATTTCACCTCAAGATTGTCCTATAGAGTTGCGTTTTGCCTATTTGACACTCCGCAGAGGGATTAATTTTGAGCAAGGTTGGCTCGATTGGTGTGATGAAGCCTTGGATTTTGTAGCTACTTGGCAATAAAAAATTCAAACCCTTAGGGTTTCGCCCCTGCAAGGCGAAACCCTAAGGGTTTGGGTAATGGTTACTTAGCTGTACGTGTGGCGATCGCTAGGCTAAAATTTGTAAAGCAACAAGCAAAATAAGAAATACAAATAAAATCTAAAAAGCAATGAGTGAAAAGATTGTATGGACAACTGAAGCCGAAGCCAAGCTTAAAGATATTCCTTTCTTTGTTCGTCCTTTTGCCCGTAAGAAAATCGAGAAATATGCTCAGGATAATAGCTTCTCGCCAATCACTGTCGATATTTATGACCAAGCAAAAAAGATGTTTAATAAAAAATATGATCAAATGAATTGAGAGAATGTACCTTCAGTAATTCTCACTATAGAAACTGTTTTTGTTGAAAAGCTCTATTTTAGGATGGCTTCCAACAAAAACTATCTTTTGGGTTTCACCGTCATTGGCAAATTGGTTTCATAATGGAAATTGAGGTAATGCATTTTACAGAGATGTATTACTTCAATTTATTTAACGAAAGATTATGTGCAAGTTCTGACTTAGGGCTTACAAAATATGAATGAAACATCGGGGCATTCAGAAGGGGAATCAGTCTGGAAAAGACTGCGACATGGCAACATCACGACCTGCGAAGAAGCATTGCAGTTTTTAGTAGATATTGAAGGCAATGTGCATTTATCTTGGCTTGACCAAGAGCTTACGCATCGTTTTTTTCGAGAATTTGAAGACCGCAGCATCTTGCCGCCAGTAATTCCTCTATTACTATGGCGCAACTGTTTTTATATTGGTAGTCCCAAGCCTTTAACTGATGAACACATTAAGTTGATCAGCGATCGCACTTTGACCGAGATCAAAACGATCAGGATTGCAACGACTAGTTATCGCACATGGTTTCGTCGCCAAAATATTCCTAATCCTAACGAGATTCATTCGGCACAAGCGATCAATCCGCTTACTGGGGAAACGGAGCAAGTTGATATTGTTGAGGCTACAGATCTTTATTTATCTCAAGCTGTCGATCAAACTCGTCGGATTAATGCCTTAATGTCGATCGCTTTACAACATCGAGCCAGTGACATTCATCTAGAGCCAACTCCCACAGGTTTAAGAGTCCGCTTTCGTATTGATGGCATTTTGCGCGATATCAAAACCTTGCCCCTCGAAATTAGCCGCAAAATAATTGTCGCCCTGAAAGTGATGTCCGACATGGATATCGCCGATAGTCGTCGTCCTCAAGATGGTCGCATTGGCAAAGAATATACCAGCGATGAGAGTCTGCATCGTAATCTCGATATGCGAGTGAGCACATTGCCCTGTGTCTGCGGTGAAAAAGCAGTAATTAGGCTTTTGCCTCGCGACAATCCTTTCTCGAATCATTTAGAAAATTTAGGATTTAGCGATCGCACTCTGAAAATTTACGACAGTTGGTTGCGACAACCTCAAGGACTGATTATCATGACTGGTCCTACAGGTTCAGGCAAAACTAGTACTCTTTATACGAGCTTGCAGGCGATCGCTCAAGAACATGTCAACGTGATCACCGTTGAAGATCCTGTTGAATATATCTTGCCAAATATTACCCAAACCCAAGTTTGCGAACCTGCTGGAATGACTTTCGCCGCAGGGTTACGGGCAATTTTACGACAAGATCCCGATATTGTGATGGTAGGCGAAGTCCGAGATCCTGAAACTGCTGAAACCGTTGTCAGGGCGGCTCTAACAGGGCATTTGGTATTGTCAACAATGCATACAAACGATGCGGCTAGTGCTATCCCTCGCCTTAAAGATCTCGGTCCAGATCCAGGACTGATTAGTGATGCTTTATTGGGTGTGGTCGCTCAGCGGCTAATTCGTAAAAACTGCCCTTATTGCTCAGCGCCTCATCATCCATCTTTATCAGAGCTGCAATCTCTTAGACTCGATCGCGAAAATATTGATCCCAGTCGTTGGCGTAAAGGCAAAGGTTGCGAAAAATGCTTTTTCACTGGATATATTGGACGAGAAGCTGTAGTTGAATTGATTGACATTGATGATGCTTTTCGCCAAATGATTTATGAAGGCACGATTACCCAAATGAATCGTTATCTTAATGAAATTGACTTTAATTCATTTCGCCTAGCTGCGATCGACAAACTAAACGCTGGCATAACTACAACTGAAGAAATTTTGCGCGTCTTACCCCGTAGTGCTATCTACCGAGTCAATTCCCCCATGTCCCGTCAAGCCCATATTAAGGCTGTTAATACCAATTCACAAAAGTGTGACAACACTTCTGTAAATTAAAAAACAAACTCTGTGAGGGTTTTAAAAACACAAAATGGCGTAACCATCTTGTGTAAAAGTCCAACCATAAATAAAAAGCCGCGCTTTGCGCGGCTTTTTATTTATGGTTGGACTTTTACACCACGCCAAAATGCAATATGACCTTTGATCTGCTTTGCCGCGTCCTTTGGCTCAGGATAGTACCAAGCAGCATCTTTGTTAGTCTCGCCATTAACCTCGACATTGTAATAACTCGCCACTCCTTTCCATCCACAAGTTGTATGAGTATTGCTAGGCTTGAAATATTCCATATTCAGTGCATCAGCTGGAAAATACTGATTGCCATCTACGACTTCACAGCGATCGCTTTCCGCAAGCACAACACCATTCCAAATAGCTTTTGTCATAAATTTTAGGATTTAGCAATTATTTTATTTGTTATTGTAATGTTTGATAGACTCAGCTAGTCAACTTTAGCGCTACTATAATTCTCTAGGCATAACATATTATATATCCTAGAAATTGTTTAGTTTTGATGTAATAAGGCTTGAGACATGCTTTTAATCACAGTTGGGACAGAACAATACCAATTTAACGCTCTAATGCATTGGATAGAGTTGTTAATTAAGTACCAACTAATTAATGAAAATGTGTTAGTCCAGTACGGTTTTTCAACGCATTTACCTGATGGTTCTACGGGAGCATGTCACTTTTGCAAAAAGCGAGAGAAAGGAGGGAAAATAGAATAATTTAGAGGCCAGTAAAAGCATGACACCAGAACAAGCCGAGAAATTACAAGAACATGTGCAGGAGATCGCCAAAA
>JBIKYZ010000069.1:0-20568 GCA_044354985.1 Pseudanabaena sp.
GACAATTATTGGCATAATGGGTTTAGGGATAATGATTTGTTTTCGGTTGAAAGTTGAAACTCTCATTATCCCTTTTCGCTTAATCCCGCTCTTTCTTTGCTTCAATCTTGTCCAAAGTCCAATTTAATAGCCAATCAAAGTTAAAGACAAAATTATCCCCTGTACTATCTTGTAGCCTACCCCCAAATCCATCATCAGCTACTCCCCGCGCCGAATAAGTTAAAAAGAAAGGCAGATTAGGTTGTCCAAGGGGTGAAGCTGGAGGTGCTTGGTTATAGGTACGGCTGTAGAGAAATCGAAAATTTGTGGAATCACTAGGCGAATAAGTTAGCTCCGTCAAAATCTGATTGGAACCACCGAATAAGCCTCGATTGGGATTGCTGGCACTGTCTCCCCCAAAGTATAGAAAAGAGGCATCATTACGCGCAAGATAGCCAGCTTTCAACAAAAATTGATCGGAAATTCTCCAACTAGCGATCGCCCCTGCTCCTGACAGTCCACTATTGGCAAGCGTACTTTGATAGGAATTTAATCCTCCTGCGCCATTAATTACTGATGTAAAGCGATTGACATCAAACTGCCGAAAAGGCAAAATCTTTGGTCCAACTTGTACCCTAACCGTATCGCTAATGGGAAAACTATAGAACAGCTCAAACAAACCAACGCTATTTGCTGCTTGAGGTAAGACTGGATTGGAATCGGCATAGGGCACTCCAAACGTACTAGAAAAACCTGCTGAACTATAGGCACTAGAGGGTGGATTGCCATTACCCATTGCCAAAATTAGATTGAGCGTATCGCTCCCCGAAAACGAAGAAGTAAGGATGAGATAGTTAGAATAGCTAAAGGTGGTATTTGGTTTTTCAGTAATTGTGCCAACAATGGGGCTTCCAGTAAAGGGATTACGAGTAGCAAACCGAGACACAGGAACGCTCGCAGGAATTGGCAATCCTTCTGCAAGGATATTTCCGCCACTAAACGAACTACTCAAGTTGAAGGAACTGAGAATGTTTAGCTTTGTCGTTGTCGAAAATTGCTGTGCTTCTAGTCGAGCAGCTTTAGTCTCCAGCGTATCAACTCTGCCCCTTAGTATTGCTAGCTCAGCCGCAAATTCTTCTTGAAGTTTTTTGAGTGTCGCCAAATCTGCTTGACTGACTTTGTCGGCTAGCCCTGCACTGATTATTTCATTGATTTTATCTAAACAGGCATTCAGTCCTGCTGCAAATTCGTAACGGGCGATCGCTTGTTTTCCCCGATAGGTAAGGTCAGGATAGCCTGCGATACAGCCATAACGTTCTACCAAACTTTGCAGTGCGGTAAAAGCCCAGTCAGTTGTTTTGATGTCTGATAGTTGCGATACAGAGGTGATTTGGGTAATCGGTTGTGTTATTTCGGGCGTAGCATTGTAGTTATATAGGCGATCGCGTTTCTGCTGCTCTAATGGATCGGCTATAGACGTTTCTAAGACTTTGGGTTCTTTAACCTCTTGGGCAGGTTCTAGTGCAAACGCCTGAGTCCCAAGATCTAAAAAGACATTCAAAACAGTAGATAGTATTATCAGAGTAGAGGAGACCTTGAAATTCATTTGTTTTTCACTCACATCACACAACATTTTTGTAGAGTTTTTCACCTACAGAAATAATTAAATACCCTTTTAGGATTACAACCAAGTTTTTGTTTTTCAGACTGTGTTTAAACTAAAAATATATAGATTGAGATCCCCGACTTTGTTTTTGCAAGCAAAGATCAACTTTATTCAGCCACAAAGAAAAAGTCGGGGATCTGTGTATTTACTGGTTACTTTGCTTACCCATTTAATACCAAAGCACAAAAGGGCTGTGCCCTTTTGTGCTTTGGTATTACTCAAAAATTAGTGGTGTGGCGCAAAGCGCCGCACCACTAATTTTTGGGGTTTAAAGTCTTTTTTTTGACTGGGAAGGGAGTAATTAAAGACAAACCCAAATTTGTAAGACTTCTCCCCTTTGGGGAGAAGTCTTACAAATTTGGGTAATTTATTTTTGTACAAGTACTTAGTTGTCCAAAGATTAGAGAAATATATTTTCCAAATGAAACTAAATCTTACCCTTTTGAACGTAATAGCAATTGGAGTAATCTTGACTCCCTGTGGAATGTATACCAATGCCTTCGCTTCGCTTATAAATTCGGGCATTAAATCGAATGCAAAAGTAATAGATAAGGTGAGTAAAGCCTCTGAATGTAAAGCATTTATAACTATCACCGACAAAGCCGCAGGAGCCTCGAACACAACTGAATTGTCGGTGATTTTGCGTTATATCAATGACCTAAAGCAAGATTTAATGACTCTTAAAGTCGAAGATATCCAGCTCAAATCCTTACAAGAACGCTATCTAAAATTTTCTGAAGATTTGGGTAATAAATTAACAAGAGCAAAACGTGATCAAGATCAGGGAGATTATGCAGCATTCCAAGCTGCATCTGCGAATTTGATTGCTGCTGGCAACAAAGGAATTGATTTAGAACAGGAGTTACAACAATATTGTCGCAATCCTAAACCGCAATAAATTTATTGCGGTTTAGGATTGCGAATCAAGTTTTAAGGAGATCCTTAAAACTTGATTTGATAGTTGGTAAGCCCTGTACTTCTGGCTACAGTCAAAAGAGCTACGGATGGGCGCTGAGCCAAGTAATCAACAATTTGCTTTGCATCGCTGAGGGGGGTGCCATTTAGACTGATAAGACGATCGCCACGTTGTAAACCCATCTGACTGGCGAGAGAGTTGGGACGCACCTCATAAACTGTGAGACTCGATGGATTGAGAATTACTCCTAATTGAGGGCGCTCAAATCGTACAGATGCGATCGCTGGAGCGGCAGTTTTGGGAGCCATTGCTGGAGCTTCTTTGATTTGAGAATTAGGAAGATTGGCTACAGTTTTAGGCTGAATGAGAGCAGCGCTACGGGTGATAAATTGTTTGGCGATGGGGGCGCTCGTTGCAAAGCCAATCCCTGTATTGGAGCGACCATCAGGGCTAAGAATTGACTTGTTCACGCCAATCATTTCACCACGAGAATTAAGCAATGGACTCCCAGAATTACCAGGATTGAGTCTGGCATCAGTTTGCAGATCGCCATCGATCGCAACACGACTAAGAATACCCGTGGTGAGAGTTCCAGACAAGCCAAATGGGCTGCCGATCGCAAAGACCTTTTGACCAACCAAAATATTTTCGCGATCGGCGAATGTAATGGTTGGAAAGCGATCGCTAGACGTAATCCGAACTAGTGCTAAATCATTTTTGCGATCGATGGTGAGAACCTGCCCGTTATAGGTTTTACCTTCAGTATTAATAATTCTGACAAGACCATTTTTTGCGTCACGAATTACATGTTCATTGGTAATTACTAATCCGTCAGTACTAATGATGCTGCCTGAGCCTGTGCTAGTTGTGGTTTTAATCGTTACCACCGCAGGATTTGCGGAACGATATACTTCCATCGTAATTTTTTCATCCGTATCAAAATCGATGGGGGCGGCTGAGGCAGCCTTGCTAAAGCTAGGAATGCTGACTAAGATTGCCGATATCAGGCTCAAGGCGATCGCGCTAGTTTTCATTTGCTTCTCTGCTGTCTGGATAATTCCTGTTCTGGCTGTTTTGACGAGAGTTGCGATCGGACAGTTCCGATTAATGTTTACGCCATTTGTCGCATATTTACAGAACTCTGCGCTGAAACCCGAATTAAAAAAGGGTCGCAGCGCGACCCTTTTTTAATTCGGGTTCGGTTGAACGGAAATTGCTATAGGAAAAAGCGTAGAATTGTAGATATAAGCAACTTCCTAATCTTTAGGAGGTGATGTAATTATGTTTCGCAGAAACTATCTTCTTAACCTCTGCGGCGTGATTTTGGTAGCCATCTCTTTTGGTGTATTACTTTCTAGTGATGAAGCTAATGCTCAAAATGCGATCGCCACGTTAGCAAATGGCAACTATCAACTTTGTAGTCAACCGAAACCACAAGATTGGCGCAATGGGGCAGGGGTTTGTTTTAATTTTACAAAAACAGGCGATCTCGTTGATGGATATTATGGCTATCCGCATTCGGATGATTTGATCTGTGTCCGTGGCATGGTGAAGGGCAGTCTAGTTGCAGGCGAAGCTCTAGCAATATCTTGGGGTGGTCGCCAATGGATTAGTATTCCAAAGCCTGAATTTAAATGGGATGAAGAAGGACATTTGTCTCTCAAGGATGGTAAGGTCATTCGTACTGCTAAGGATCGGGGTGGAAGTACTGAATGGATTTTATTTAATCAGGCAAACCTGAATACTGATGGCTTTTATCAATATCCACAACCGTTCATGACCTCTCCATCAAAATTGTGTGAATGGAAATAATTGTCGTACTTTCCATAAGCTAACGAGAGCTGCGGCGCTTCGCGCCGCAGCTCTCGTTAGCTAAATACCAAATCAAGAAATGGCGTAGCCATTTCTTGATAAAAAATTTACTGGGTTTGGGTTTCGATTCACGAAAGTGTTGTCACACTTTCGTGAATTGGTATACAAGGATCGCATAGTTAACTTTTGTAATGACATTAACAGCATTATCTTAGGAACTAATTGATAAATCTATAATAGATTTGGAAGATAAAAAACAGCTTGTATCTTTCACAAAAAATGGAGGTTGAAGCTATGTATGTCGAATGGCAGGGCTTTACGGAAGGCAGTTGGACTAGGGAAGTCAACGTCAGAGATTTTATTCAAAAGAATTATAGTCCCTACGAAGGAAATGCTGATTTTCTAGCAGCAGCAACTTCAAGAACTGAGCAGCTGTGGCAGAAAGTTCTTGAGCTAATGAAGCTAGAACGGGAAAAGGGTGTATTGGATGTAGACACTAAACTGCCTACATCGATTACGGCGCATGACGCAGGATACATCGATCGCGAATTAGAACAAATTGTCGGCTTGCAAACTGATAAACCACTTAAACGCGCAATTATGCCCTATGGCGGTATTCGCGTTGTTAAAGCTGGGGTAGAAGCCTATGGCTATCAGCTTGATCCCCAAACAGAAGAGACTTTTACTAAGTATCGTAAAACCCATAATGACGGCGTGTTTGATGCTTATACCAGTGAGATGCGAAAAGCAAGGAAATCGGGGATCATTACAGGGCTGCCCGATGCCTATGGACGCGGACGCATCATTGGTGATTACCGTCGGGTAGCTCTTTATGGAGTCGATCGCCTGATGGACGATAAAAAGACGCAGAAAGAATCTCTAGAACTAGATGTAATGGATGAAGAAACCATTCGTCTGCGTGAGGAACTGTCAGAGCAATTTCGCGCTTTGCTTGAACTAAAGGAAATGGCAGCAAAGTATGGCTGTGATATCGGTCATCCTGCAATGACTGCAAAAGAAGCTGTGCAGTGGCTATATTTTGGCTATCTAGGCGCGGTCAAAGAACAAAATGGGGCTGCGATGTCCCTTGGTCGAGTTTCGACGTTTTTAGACATATATTTTGAGCGGGATTTGCGGAATGGCGCGATCGCAGAAGTTGAGCTACAAGAACTCATCGACCATTTCGTGATGAAGTTGAGAATGGTGCGATTTTTACGCACACCAGACTACAACGCCCTATTCTCAGGCGATCCCACATGGGTAACCGAAGCGATCGGCGGAATGAGCGCCGATGGTCGGACTTTGGTTACCAAAACTAGTTATCGGTTCTTGCATACACTCTCTAACCTCGGTGCGGCTCCTGAACCTAACCTAACTATCCTTTGGTCAGAGCATTTACCCGATAACTTCAAACAGTTCTGTGCCAAGATTTCCAGCGATACCAGTTCAATTCAGTATGAAAATGATGACCTGATGCGTCCGACTTATGGTGATGACTATGCGATCGCCTGTTGTGTATCTGTAATGCGAATCGGTAAACAGATGCAGTTCTTCGGTGCTAGGGTAAATCTTGCGAAGACGTTGCTCTATGCAATTAACGGCGGTAAGGATGAAAAATCGGGGGATCAAGTTGCTCCAAACTTTGCACCGATTACGGCGGAATATCTTGATTACCAAGAAGTCAATGAACGCTTACAACAGATGATGGCATGGCTAGCGAAGCTGTACATCAACACCCTCAATGTCATTCACTACATGCATGATAAATATTGCTACGAGCGAATCGAAATGGCGTTACACGATCGCGATGTTTATCGGACAATGGCTTGCGGGATCGCTGGCTTGTCCGTAGTGGTGGATTCACTTTCAGCAATTAAACACGCCAAGGTGAAAGTGATTCGCAATGAGCAAGGCTTGGCTGTGGATTACGTGACCGAGGGCGAATATCCCAAATATGGAAACAATGACGATCTCGTAGATAACATTGCTGTTGATCTTGTAGCAAGATTCATGAATGAAATCCGCAAACATCCCACCTATCGTCATGCCACGCCTACTCAATCAGTTCTGACGATTACTTCCAATGTTGTCTATGGTAAGAAAACTGGAAATACTCCCGATGGACGCAGAGCAGGTGAACCTTTCGCTCCTGGAGCTAATCCTATGCATGGTCGTGATTCCTGTGGCGCGATCTCCTCGCTTTCTTCAGTTGCCAAGTTGCCCTATAGCGATTGTCAAGATGGTATTTCTAATACTTTCTCGATTGTGCCCACGGCACTTGGTAGACAAGAAAGCGATCGCACAAACAATCTAGTTAATCTGTTAGATGGCTATTTCCACGATGGCGGTCATCACATTAACGTGAACGCTCTTGATCGCAACACTCTCTTAGATGCAATGGAGCATCCCGAAAACTATCCACAATTGACAATTCGGGTTTCAGGCTATGCTGTGAACTTCATCAAACTCACTCGCGAACAGCAACTGGATGTAATTAAGCGCACGTTCCACGAGCGGGTATAGTTTTTTAAAAAGTGCCGCGAAGCGGCACTTTTTAAAAATTAAGAGGAGATATCATGTCTGGAATTGGACGCATTCATTCAATCGAAACCTTTGGCACTGTTGATGGATCAGGGATCAGGTTTATAGTCTTCACTCAGGGCTGTCCATTACGCTGCCTTTATTGTCATAATCCTGACTGCCGCAATGCCCATGATGGTAAAGAAGTTACCGTTGATTATTTGATTGATGAGATCAAAAAATGTAAATCTTATATTCGCAAGGGAGGTGTCACCGTAAGTGGCGGAGAACCCTTGATGCAGCCAGAATTTACTAGAGAAATATTTGCTCGTTGTCACCAACTAGGCTTACATACAGCCCTTGACACCTCTGGATACTGCGCTTTAGAAGTTGCCAAACCAGTTCTCGAGGAAACCGACTTAGTTCTTCTCGATATCAAATCCTACATCCCTGAACTTTATTACAAAGTCACCAATGTTTCCATTGAACCAACTTTAGCGATGGCAAGATATCTCAGCGATATTGGCAAGCCTGTATGGATCAGATTTGTGCTAGTACCACATCTTACCGATAACAAGCATAATACCAACCAACTTGCCGATTTCATTGCCACCTTAAAAAATATCGAACGATTAGAAGTTCTGCCATTCCACAAAATGGGAGAATATAAATGGGAACAGCTAGGTTTGCCTTACTCCCTAAAAGACACGCCACCAGCATCCCCAGAACTAATAAGGCAAACAGTCGAGATATTTCGCGATCGCGGAATCAATGCACTTGGTGCGATCGGGGTTTAAAAATTACGAATTACGAATTACGAATTAGCAACTCGTAATTCGTAATTCGTAATTCGTAATTCGTAATTTAATATATAGGAGTATTCATTATGAAAGTTACAAATATTGAAGAATTGGAATTGTTGATTCAAAGGGTAAAAATTGCTCAAGCTGAATACGCCACTTTTTCGCAAGAGCAAGTCGATCACATTTTCAAACAGACAGCACTGGCGGCAAATGCGGCGCGAATCCCCTTAGCAAAAGCCGCAGTTAAAGAATCTGGTATGGGCGTAATCGAAGATAAAGCGATCAAAAATCACTTTGCGTCTGAGATGATTTATAACAAGTATAAAAATGATAAAACTTGCGGTGTAATTGAATCTGACAAGCATTTTGGCTATGAACGCATTGCCGAACCTGTAGGACTGCTTGCAGGAATCGTACCTGTTACTAATCCTACTTCTACGACAATTTTCAAGTCTTTAATTGCTTTGAAAACTAGAAATGGGATTATCTTTTCTCCCCATCCTCATGCCAAAGACTGTACGATCGCAGCTGCAAAAATTGTCCTTGATGCTGCCGTAGCCGCAGGAGCACCTCCCGATATCATTGGCTGGATCGATGAACCAACTGTGCCGCTTTCTCAAGCTTTGATGCAAAATCCGAACATTAAGCTGATCTTGGCTACGGGCGGACCGGGGATGGTTAAGGCGGCTTATTCTTCGGGACATCCTTCGATTGGTGTGGGAGCTGGTAATACACCTGCAATCATTGATGAAACTGCACATATGCAAATGGCGGTCAGTTCAATTATTCTCAGTAAGACTTTTGACAATGGTACGATTTGCGCTTCCGAGCAGTCGGTAGTCGTGGTATCGGCTGTTTACGAAGCGGTGAGGGAAGAATTTATTAAGCGGGGTGCATATTTCCTCAATGAATTTGAACGTGACCAGATTCGTCAAGTAATTTTAAAAGATGGCAGACTGAATGCGGAGATAGTCGGGCAATCGGTGATTAAGATTGCCGAAGTTGCAGGTTTTGGAATACCAGAAAACACCAGAGTTTTAATCGGTGAAGTGGAAGCGATTTCTAAAGATGAACCCTTCGCCTATGAGAAACTTTCGCCAATCCTTGCTATGTATCGCGCTAAGGATTTCCATGATGCTGTCGATAAAGCTGAAGAGTTGGTCTTATTTGGAGGGCATGGACATACTTCGGTACTATATACCGCAGCCAACAATCAAGACCATATTCGCTATTTTGAGAGCAAACTAGAAACCTCGCGGATGTTGATCAATACGCCATCTTCGCAGGGTGCGATCGGCGATCTCTATAACTTCCGTCTTGATCCTTCATTAACCCTTGGTTGCGGTAGTTGGGGTGGTAATTCCGTATCAGCAAACGTTACCCCACAACATTTGTTAAATATCAAAACTGCGGCTGAACGTCGAGAGAACATGCTGTGGTTTCGCATCCCACCAAAGATTTATTTCAAATCTGGGTGCTTACCTGTCGCACTGCGAGATCTAGCGGGTCGAAAACGCGCATTGATTGTCACCGATCGCCCTTTGTTTGAACTGGGTTTAACCAAGGAAGTCACCGATAGTTTGGAAGAAATCGGACTTGCTCATTACACCTTCTATGATGTAGAACCCGATCCATCTTTATCAACGGTTCGCAAAGGCTTAGAAATCTGCAACAGCTTTCACCCCGACGTGATTATTGCCTTTGGGGGCGGATCGCCAATGGACGCGGCAAAAATCATGTGGCTAATGTATGAACATCCCGAAATCGAGTTTGAAGGCTTAGCGATGCGATTTATGGATATTCGTAAACGTGTTTACGAGTTGCCACCCCTTGGTGCAAAAGCGATTATGGTGGCTATTCCTACGACATCTGGCACTGGCTCGGAAGTTACGCCTTTTGCGGTGGTCACCGATGAAAAATCACATATCAAATATCCGCTTGCTGATTATGCTTTGACTCCGAATATGGCGATCGTCGATCCTGAACTGACGCTCAATATCCCGAAACGACTTACAGCCTATGGCGGTATTGATGCACTCACCCATGCGATCGAGGCTTACGTTTCTGTTCTTGCTTCAGAATATACAAATGGATTGGCTCTAGAGGCAATTCGGTTGTTATTTAAGTATTTGCCAAGTGCTTACAAAAATGGAGCGAAAGATCCCAAAGCGCGAGAAAAAGTTCATTATGCTGCGACGATCGCAGGGATGGCTTTTGCTAATGCCTTCTTGGGTGTCTGCCATTCAATTGCTCACCAGTTAGGTGGTACTTGCCATATTGCTCACGGGCTAGCCAATGCGTTGATGATCTCCCATGTTATTCGTTACAATGCGACGGACGTACCCTTTAAACAAGCGATTTTCTCGCAAAATAAATATCCCAATAGTAAATGGCGCTATGCCCAGATTGCTAACTATCTGCATTTAGGTGGTGAGACGGATGACGAAAAGGTTGAGTTATTGATCGCAGCCCTAGAAGATCTCAAACGTCAAGTAGATATTCCTGCCACGATTAAGGATGCACTCTTGGAGCAAGGTATCGGTGAAGAATTCTTCTTGGCACATGTGGAGGACATGGCGGATCAAGCCTTTGACGATCAGTGTACTGGTGCAAATCCTCGCTATCCTCTGATCGCCGATCTTAAGCAGCTAATGCTGCAAGCCTTTTATACTAATGCTCAAAATAGCAACGCTGTTTTGAGGATTTAAAACTATTACTAGGTTGGCTTTTTACCTAATTCCTAAAAGTTTAGTCATACTCGCTTCCCAGTGAAGAAATAGCGGTGCGCGGCGCAGCCGCGCCCCGCTATTTCTTCACTGGGAAGTTATACCAATTAACAGAAATGTAGTCACACTTTTGTGAATTGGGAATAAAGGACATATACAAAAGGAGTCTCACTGCGTGAGACTCCTTTTGTATATATAGAGAATTATCTGGGATTGCTGCGATCGCAAAGTGCATCATGAACCTTTAGAGTTAAATTTATTAACCTGTATGAAATTAGGGAATTATCAAGAAATTGTTGGAAGCTTTTGCTTTGGCAACCGTACTCTGTGGATTTTTTGGGATTATTCTCAAAAAGAACTTAGTTATGAAAATCATTTCTATGGATGTGATGAGTACTGGAGTAATTGCCTACTTTGTAGTGATTGCAGCGCGTCAAGGAATATTTACCCCAATCCTTAGCAATACGCCAAGGACAAACTACGCTGATCCAGTACCACAGGCGGTAATCCTAACAGCGATCGTGATTGGCTTTTCGATTCAGGCACTGATGCTAGTTGGCGTAATCAAGCTATCACGGAACAATCCCACCTTAGAAATTAGCGAAATCGAGCAGAGTGACGTGCCATGACTACTCTGACTTTGATCTGGATTGTCTTACCCTTTTTAGTGGGCTTTATCATCTATCTGCTGCCAAAATGCGATCGCATTCTGGCTTTAGTCGGTGCGTTTGCGTCGGCGCTATATGTGATTCCTCTATTTATCCAGCAAACGCCAATCAATTTGCGATTGCTAGATAACTTTGGCGTGAGCTTGATTCTTGATCCTTTGGCAGGATTTTTTATCTTGACCAATGCTTTGGTCACTGCCGCAGTAATTATTTACTGTTGGCATACCGACAAAACAGCTTTTTTTTATGCCCAAGTTTTGATTTTGCATGGCAGCGTCAATGCCGCCTTTGCTTGCTCAGACTTCATCAGTTTATATGTGGCGCTCGAAGTAATTAGTATTGCTACATTTTTGCTAATTGCCTATCCTCGAAGCGATCGCGGGATCTGGATTGGTTTGCGTTATCTCTTTGTAAGTAACGTTGCCATGCTGTTTTACCTGATTGGGGCAATACTGGTTTACAAAGCCAGTCATTCCTTTGATTTTGTGGAATTACGGGGCGCTCCACCAGAGGCGATCGCCTTGATCTTTTTGGGCTTATTGGTTAAAGGTGGCATCTTTGTTTCAGGTTTATGGCTGCCATTAACCCATGCTGAATCAGAATCACCAGTTTCGGCGCTGATGTCAGGGGTCGTAGTTAAGGCGGGCGTTTTACCGTTAGTGCGTTGTGCATTATTGGTAGAGGAACTTGCTCCAATTGTAAGACTATTTGGAGTTGGAACTGCTCTACTAGGTGTCTTCTTTGCCGTGTTTGAGAAAGATACCAAGCGGATGCTAGCATTTCACACTGTTTCGCAGTTAGGTTTTATTCTTGCCGCACCAGAGGTTGGCGGATTCTATGCACTCACCCATGGCTTAGTGAAATCGTCGCTGTTTCTAATCGTGGGCAATTTGCCTAGCCGTAACTTCAAAGAATTGCAACATCAGCATCTTCCTAAACAGCTCTGGATTCCTTTAGTGATTGCGAGCTTTTCCATTTCAGGGTTTCCTTTACTATCTGGGTTTGGGGCAAAGGTATTAACTATGAAAAACCTCCTGCCGTGGCAAGTGGTAGGGATGAATATCGCAGCCTTAGGTACTGCGATTTCCTTTGCAAAGTTTATTTTCTTGCCACACAGTAACCAAGATCAATCAGTTAAAGCAACCCTAAAAGTTGAGTTTTGGGTAGCACTTTCAATCTTATTGGGTGGACTAGTTGTGGCGAATGTTGTTTACTTTGAAGCCTATGATCTGGAAAACATCGCTAAACCTTTGATAATAATTGGGATCGGCTGGATAGCATATTGGCTAATTTTTCGATCTGCATTGGTCAAATTGCCGACTTTGTTTGAGAAGTTTGAGAATCTAATTGGTGTTATGAGCCTGATGTTAATCTTATTGTTCTGGATGGCGCTGGCATGATTGGTCAATTTATATTGCGAATCGTAATTTGGTTTTTGCTAACTGCCAATTTCAGTCTAGCTAATATTGTGATTGGGGTTGTTATTGCTATATTGCTTCCCAGTTGGTCTAACGATCACACTCGACTCAAAGATTCTCTGAAAGGTTTAGGAAAAATAGTTTTGGCAATTCCTCAAGCCTATGTTGAAGCCCTTGAGATGATCTTCAAGCCTCATATACATGAAAAAGTAATGTTGGAAGAAGCAGGAAAACGGCGATCAGCAGGAATCATTTTCTTGGATATTTTCTTAATCACTTTCACTCCGAAAACTATTGTTTTGAGATATCTAGAAGATGGCTGGTATGTAGTGCATTATGTATTACCTCAAAAAACTCGTAGGAGGAATCCATGAATCTTGATTCAATCCAAAATTTTGTACTAAATTTTGCTGTGGGAGCGATGATTCTTGCCATGCTAATTCCACTCTATAAAGCAGGAAATCATGGTGACGACATTTGGGAAATGATGCTGGCTTTTTCTAGCGTTGCGGCTAAGTCTGCAATTGTGATTTTAGTAATTTCGATTATGCGTGATGATTGGATGATCGGCGTAGTTGGGGTGATCATTTTGAGTGTTGGGAATGCAGGATTTATGCTCTTGGCTCATATTCTTAAGGGCACGGGTGAGCTATGAATACCTTGACGATTGGATTAAATATTATTAGTTACATCAGCATTGCCATTGGGCTATTATTCTGGTTCTGGGGAACTTCGGCGTTGCTAACAAAGCGATCAATATTGTTTAAATTGCATAGTCTATCGGTGTCTGATACTCTTGGCTCGATCGCGATTGTATTTGGGTTGCTTTTGCAGCGGCCTAAGGATTTTCCTTTGCTGATTCTGGCGATTATTTCCTTAGCCTTATGGAATACGATGTTGGGCTATGTACTTGCTTATTGTGCTAGTAGTAATGACCCTCAATGGAATCTCAAAATAGACAAAAGGGAACAAAAGGGAGGCGAGCAATAAATGTCTAGTTATGATAGTTACGTTTATGCGATCGCGGTGATGTTACCAATATCAGCATCCATGTTGGTATTCCAAACCAATCCCTACCATGCCCTAGTTACTCGTGGAATCTTGGGTGCAATATCGGCGTTAGTCTATACCATTTTGGGTGCGGCGGATGTAGCGTTAACCGAGGCTTTAGTTGGCGCTTTTTTGGCGACGATGCTTTATGCAATTGCGGTGCGCTCTTCCTTGGTATTGCGTTTGGGTGTGGTTGAGGAAATTGAGATCGTCCGTGACTTAGAAGCAGAATTCAATAAGATTGATAATCCGTTTACACAGTTGGAGAACCCGTCAGAACAATTAGAGCCGATCGAACAATCTTCAGATATTCCTGAAAATCTAAAGTTACCTATCTCTGATTTTGGGAAACTGGTAAACGCTCTAAAAATCACTTTTAGTAAGTATTATATGCGTATTGAGTTGGTTCCCCATGAGAACGAAATAGAGCTAGAAAAAGCTTTAATCGATAAAACTGTCCATGCAATTCTACATAGCTCTGAGTATCAGGTTGATTCAGACACCAAACTTTATCAAATCGAGATTCGATTGCCTCGTCTTTATGAGATTATGCAGGCAGATCCAGCTTTGTCGAATATTCAATTAACTTACAAAAAGAGGTGATTAAATGCACGGTTCAATTAATCATTTAGCACTACTTACAAAACAACTATGAAATGGATTTATATAATCGCAGGTATCGCTTTTTATATCAAAATGTTATTTATCGCCAATCCCGCGCCTCGATTGTCCTTCTCGATTGTAGAAGCGATCGCACAAGATAGCGGGGTAAGTAATGTAGTCTCAGGAATAATTTTTCGTAATCGGCTTTATGACACTATTTTTGAGGTAATTGTGTTTACGATCGCGATTATGGGTGCAAACTTTTTGCTGGCTAATGAGAAGCCTTCTACTAGAATTCATCAGTTTGCCGATCAGACTTCGATTGTACTAGCTCAACTAGGCGCTACTATTGCCGCTTTAGTAGGGATTGAGCTAGCAATTCGTGGACACCTGAGTCCAGGGGGAGGCTTTGCCGCAGGTGTTGCTGGTGGAACTGCGATCGGCTTGATTGCGATTACTTCTCCTCCAGAAAAACTCCAAAATATCTATAAGCGATGGCACGCCGCAACTTGGGAAAAAATATCAGTTCTTATTTTTATTGTCCTATCGGTGGTTTCGCTTTCAGGTATAGAGCTACCCCATGGTCAGATGGGCGAACTAATTAGTGGTGGTATGATTCCGATCTTGAATATCCTTGTCGCGATTAAAGTAGCTCTGGGCTCATGGTCAGCCGTATTAGTTTTTATTCGATATAGAGGATTGTTATAGATCTCAAACCTCAAACTGTAGAGGAGATGCTTTTATAGCAATGAAAGTTTTGCTTGCAGCGCTTTGCGCTCAAACCCAAACCAAGAAAAAATTTAAAAGAGTTGCAAAGCAACGCTTGCAAATTTTTTCTTGTGGTTCCTTTGATCAGTAATTGCTGTAAATGAAAGCGCCGCTTTCATTTATTTGGGTTTAATATGGATTGTTTTTCCCTGAGTTCCCTAATTGCTTCTAGGAGAGCCTGTTTCACTATCTGATGGAGGTGGGAATGGTTTAATCTCAGATAAATTGAGTAAATTTGGCGAAATATTGCCACTTGCGCCATAGGGCTGCTTTGCGATCGCCTCAGTGATTTTCTCTGTCATTGATTCAGTGATTTTGATATCGTTCATGGCTAATAATGCTTGAATCGCCGCAGGGATGGAATCTGGGTCCATAAACAAAACCTTACTGCTAGGGCTTTCACCGATCGCTTGTCCCATTTCTAGATATTTTTGGGCTAACAAATACTGTACCGCTTCCTTACCATTGGGATGCTTAGCGATCGCATTGGCAATCCGCTCGATCGATAAAGCCATCGCCTCAGTTTGTTCTAATTGCACTTGACGCTCTGATTCTGCTAGTACCCGATTAGAGCGAGCTTCAGCTTCCGCTTTAGTTATTTCTGAAGTCTTTATCCCTTCAGATAGCGAAATCATTGCTTTCTTCTCAATCTCGGCAGCCTTTTGTTTTTCCATCGACTGAAGAACTGAACTCGGGATCGTAATCTCACCAAGCCTGACTCGCAAGACGTTGATTCCCCAATCTTGGGTGTCATTACTAATTCCCTTTAAAATTTCGGTATTAATTTCTTCTTGACCACCGATGATAAAATCCAGTTCGCAGCGTCCAATCTGGGTTTGAATTTGGGTTGTCAGCGATATTTGCAAAGACTGATCGACATTTTCAATGTTGTAGCGAGCTTTTTGGAGATCAGTAATTTGCCAATACATCGTGCCACTGACATTGACGCTAACATTATCAGAGGTCATGCAAGGCTGAGGCTTTAGTTCTAACACTTGCTCACGGGCGCTTTTGATTAAGGAGACACGATCTATAAACGGCAGGACAATGTTGATGCCTGGTTCCATCGTCTTTTGATACTTCCCAAACCTTTCAACCAGTGCAATTTGTCCTTCTTCGATGATCCGAAAGGAGCGATAAATATAAGTGCCACTCAATAAAGCAAAAACAATGCTGAAAATTGTTGCTTCCATATATGTAAACCAATGGTAGCGATTTATTTAGATGCTATCAAAATATAAAAGACTGGCTTAGCCAGTCTTTTATATGTTTTTGGTATCTTAACCAACTGATTCTATTTCGTGATCGCCTAAATGGGTTACAAATTTAGGTGTAAATCTCACCTCATAGGGATAGTTTGGACTGATCGGACGACCATTCCATTCCGTATGCACACGGACAATTTCACCTTCCAGCCCTGAAATATCAAAGGATTTGCCTTTGTGTTCAGGATGGTGGAAAACACTTAATGCTGTTTTGACACGAACGCGATCGCCAATCTTCATAAACTCTGATATATCCAAATTTAAACGAGATTTTTCAATTATCGCTTGTCTTTGTAGCCAATGCTATAAAACCCAAAAAACAAAAGCAACCCAAAGGGTTGCTTTTGTTTTTTGGGTTTATATTGCAGTTACAACTTCATCTTTTTCTGCTTCGTCTGGCAAAAACACTTCAAGTTTTGGTGCGTGACCCCAAAACGCTTCTAGGTCATAATATTCGCGTTCTTGAGCCATCATGGCATGGACAATCACATCGCCGTAATCGAGCAAAATCCAAGTGCCGTCTTGCTCACCCGCAATATTTCTAGGCTTGCGCCCAAACTTTTCGGCGATCTCTTCTTCAGCCATACCCGCGATCGCCCTTACTTGGGCTTTAGAAAATCCTGTGGCAATCACAAAATACTCAGCCAGACTTGACACTTCACCGATCGCTAGCAAAACGATATTTTCTCCCTTGCGATCATCGGCAGCGATCGCTGCTGCTTGTGCCATTTGATAGCTTTGGTCTTGTTCTCTCTCACTTAGTTTGAGATCTGTGGGGGTATCGATATCGGTTGCGATGGTCATAGTTGGCAGATGTACTCCTGATAAATTATTTCAACACACTAACATTGTAACTTGATCTCAAAGTTTGGCGCTGTCTAAACATTTAGGGGCAGCGCTCCGCGCTGCCCCTAAATGTTTAGAATTTTTTTTGTAACAACAATTTTTTGGGTCGCCCCATTAGCCAATACTTTACAATACCCTCTTGGCTATATAGTCGGTAGCCAATGCGATCGTACAGATGACGAGCAGGATGATTGTCTTCAAGAACATGCATATAGAGCCGTGAAAACCCCCATTGTTTTACCGTTTGCTCTGCTGCCAACAAAAGTTGTTTTGCCACACCACGCCGCCGCCATTGAGGATGCACGGCAAGATTAAAAACATAGGGATATTGCTGCATTTCGCGACCCAGCCAAAACTCACGATAGGGCTTAATAGGTACATATCGCATACAAATTTCTAGAGAAGCGATCGCTTGAAATTTATTGGCAGGATGGGTAGCCACAAGACAGGCATAGCAGGGTGTTTTGTCTCCAAATCGACCACTGAGATCAAGCATGATGCCGTAGCGCAAAATTGGATATACCAGATCCGTAAAGCAGCGTTTTAAGAAGTTGTCTTGGTGAACGGTATTCCGATAAAAGCTCTCAGTCAAGATATCGGATACATGACCAACATCTCTAGAGCTAGCTTGACGAATGGTAAACGAAGAAGATGGGCTTGGCACATTCAGCGCTAACGGCTTAGCGAAAATAATTTAACGATCTCAGTTATTATCACTAATAAATTACCCAAAATTTGTAAGGTTGGGCTCCTTCGGGGTGCAACCTTACAAATATTGGATCTACTTGTGCGATCGCAATGACCAATCTCGATAAACCCATCTACGTTCCTAGCAAAAATATTCGCCCCCGCAAACAATTTGGACAACATTGGTTGCGAAGTGATGACGTTCTGAATAAAATTTTGCGTGCTGGACAATTGCAACCAAACGATCGCATTTTAGAAATTGGACCGGGGACGGGCAATCTCACTCGACTACTTTTACCCTTTGTTGAGTCGCTCACCGCTGTGGAAATTGATCGCGATCTTTGTGAAAAGCTTCGTAAAACGATGCATCAAAAGAATTTCCAATTGATCGAAGGGAGCATTCTCGATATTCCTCTTCCTCCCCAGACCAACAAGGTGATCGCCAATATTCCCTACAACATCACAGGCGAAATCCTTAAAAGGTTATTGGGAACTCTCTCAGAACCAATCCAACAATTTGAGCAAATTGTGTTGCTTGTTCAAAAAGAAATAGGCGATCGCTTAGCGGCAAAAGCTGGGCACAAAGCCTACAATGGTCTCAGCGTCAAGATTCAATATCTTGCTGAATGTCAGTTCATTTGTGATGTTCCTGCTACGGCTTTTTATCCACCACCCAAAGTTAACTCAGCTGTTGTCCGCATTATTCCCCGTCCCCCTGTTACCGCCGCCAGCGATCCTAAGTTTTTAGATCGGCTACTCACGCTCGGTTTTGCGACTAAGCGCAAGATGTTGCGAAACAATTTGATTTCAGAAATAGATCGCGATCAATTGGTTCTCATTTTGGAATCAATGGGAATTAATGGGCAAGTAAGAGCCGAGGATCTAGATGTTGCTCAGTGGGTAGCTTTGAGTGAAGCGGTAATCAAGTCGAAACTATAGATAATGGAATTTGAGGCGATCGCTTATGCATTTCAAAAATAGCGATCGCAGGTTACTTTTTGGAAGTTATGATTTAGGCGATCGCTTTGGTTTTGAAGACTTTGGCATCTTGGGCTGTTTTGAGGAAGTTTTTTGCAGCTTTAGGACTTGCTTGAGAGTTAATCCAGTAAATTGGGCAACTAAATCTGTGGAGACATTAGAAAGCAACATATTTAGAGCTATTTGACGGACAGTTTCAGCCTTGCCCTCAGCCTTGCCTTCAGCTTTGCCTTTTGCTTCGCCTTCCAATAAAATATCCTGATAAATCACTGATTCTTTCATGATTTCACTCCTTAGTAGTCTTTGGATGATTGCTTTGTCTAAGGCTATACCCGATATTATAGCGGTAGAAGCTGCCACGTTACTTTGTACTCGTTTATCGGCAATCTAAACCCAAAAGGGAGTTGCGGCGCGAAGCGCCGTAACTCCCTTTTGGGGTTTGTTAAGGATTTTTTGCAAGTGGCAGAATTTTCGTGTATTTTGATTGGCACAAACACATAATCAACTGTGTGAATTTTTGTCCGTTGGTTAAAGAGGATTTCCTGTATGCGTTGCAAACCTAGTCTCTTCAGCGCGATCGCCACAAGTATCATGGTTTTAGCGATTGCTCCGCCGCTGTTTGCGCGTCCTGCCCTGTCACCGACACGGACGCAAACATGGAAAATTAGCCAATTACCACAGACAGCTTCACTGATTTATGTTGCCCCGCGTGTTAATTCTAACGGTGATGGTTCGCCAAATAATCCCTATCCGTCGATCGCAGCGGCGCTTGCGACTAAACCTGTGGCGGGATCGGTGATCCAACTACAGGAAGGAATATATAGTGCTGAGACAGGCGAGTCTTTTCCGATTAAAATTCCCGCAGGTGTGACGTTACGCGGTGCGCCGACAGTTAGAGGCGTGAATACTGTGATTCGTGGCGGTGGCAAATTTATTAGTACCAGCTTTGCCAGTCAAAATATTACGATGCTTGCCGACAATGATGCTCGAATTGAAGGACTTACCGTTATCAACCCCAATACGAGAGGTACTGCGGTTTGGGTTGAGTCAGGTAAGCGCGTGGCGATCGCCAATAATACTTTTATCAATAGCGATCGCGAAGGGGTATTTTTGACAGGGACTGCCGATGCGATCGTTAGTGATAATGTCTTTAAGAAAAATGGCGCAAATGGGCTCTCTGCGGTGGGGAGTAGCACGGGCGAAATCCGAAATAATATTTTTGAAAGTACAGGGTTTGGATTAGCGATCGGGCAAAAATCGCGAGTGAATGTGAGTGAGAATAATATTCTCAATAATAATGATGGAATAGTAATTTCCAATCTGTCAGCCCCGACTTTGCGAAATAATTTGATTTCTGATAATCAACGCGATGGAATTGTAATTCTTAGAGATCGTAAGGGCTATCCCACACCTGATTTAGGAACTTCTACAAATCTTGGAAAAAATATCTTCCGCAATAACAAGGGTAAAGATCTCAACAATAATTCTGGGGTTACCCAAGTTGCTGTCGGCAATCAACTTGACCCAAAAAAGATTGCGGGGGATATAGCCTTTGTAGGAGAGTTCCCAACTGCTCCTGCACCACAAATTGCCAGTACTCCAGTACCTGTGGTTACGTCAACACCTGTACCTAAGACACCTACTGCTAGCAATGTTGAACCTATCGAAATTACAAGACCTCAACCCAGTTTTACTCCTCCAGTTAATTCTCCAACGGCTTTAGCCCCATCAAGTAGTAGTATCTCACCTTACGCAGATAGAAAATCCAGAGATTTGATTTAGATAAAAGAGTCTGAGAATGTATACTGAAACAAAGTTTGAACGTAATTGCTTCATCGAAACTAAACCAAGAGTAGCACATAG
>JBIKYZ010000271.1:0-6365 GCA_044354985.1 Pseudanabaena sp.
TCCTATGTGCTACTCTTGGTTTAGTTTCGATGAAGCAATTACGTTCAAACTTTGTTTCAGTATACATTCTCAGACTCTTTTATCTAAATCAAATCTCTGGATTTTCTATCTGCGTAAGGTGAGTTTAAATATTAACTCGATGGCGGAACAACTTAAGTATCTTAGTGAAGTCCAGCAACAAGAAGCAGGAAGATTGGAAAATGCCCGTCAAGAGGCGAGAGCAGAAGCCGATGAACGGGCGGAACAACAAAAACAAGAAAAAGAATTTTTGCAACGTCGTGCATTAGAGCTACTTATGGAAGTCGATCCTGTTAGTCGCGGTGACTTGACGATTCGGGCAAACGTAACTGCCGATGAAGTAGGGACGATCGCTGACTCTTACAATGCAATTATTCGCAACTTGCGGAAACTAGTAGTTGAAGTACAGGGCGCTTCGCAATCTGTAACCCACACCGCAGCAAACAATGAAATATCGGTACGGTCTGTTTCTAATGAAGCATTGAAGCAATCAGAATCGATTAACTCAGCGCTACAAGAGATTAAAGTCATGGCTGAGTCCAGTCGAGGCGTTGAGAATAGAGCCAAACAAGCCGAACAAGGAATGCAAGTAGCAGTATCGGCTCTGAGAGAAGGAGACGAAGCGATGAACCGCACGGTTGAAGGGATTTCAGAAATCCGTGAAACTGTTTCGGAAACTGCGAAAAAGGTCAAGCGATTGGGAGAAACTTCGCAAAAGATTTCGCGGATTGTTAATTTAATTAGTAACTTTGCGGCTCAGACTAACCTGCTAGCTCTGAATGCTGCGATCGAAGCTGCTCGTGCTGGTGAAGAAGGACGTGGGTTTAGTGTGGTTGCAGAGGAAGTGCGAGATCTTGCGGAACAGTCGGCAACGTCAACGGCGGAAATCGAACAACTAGTAGAAGAGATTCAATCTCAAACCAATGAAGTAGTTGCCGCGATGGAAACTGGAACAGAACAGGTAGTAACAGGTACAAAACTTGTCCAGAATGCTCGAGAAAAACTAAACCAAATTGCAATGGTTAGTAAACAGGTAAACTCGATTGTGCGGGAGATTGCGATCGCTGCGAATACCCAGACTAAAACCTCAGATCACATGGGTGAGACAATGCAAGGTATTGCCTCGATTGCGACGGAGACCTCTAAGCAGTCTGAAGATGTGGCGAGATCGTTCTCTGAGCTTTTGCAAGTCGCTCAAGATTTACAGGTGAGTGTATCTCAGTTCAAGGTTGCTTAAGTCTCTCAGATAGTTGTTGCTTAGCAACGACTATCTGAATTCAATATTGATATAAATTCAGAGAAAATTATGTTACTTAAAGACAAGCCAGAGTTTCCATCACCTAAGGAAGCTAAGCAAATCTCGCTTACAAAATCAACAGAAGATCAACCAATTTCCGCAACAAAGACGAAATTGCCGCCATTGGCTAAACCTAAAATTCCTTTTTGGAAGTTGCCATCACATGTATGGAACAACATCGGGGTACGATGGAAACTATCGATTGTACTATTTGTGGCTTCGGGGCTGCCAGTATTAATCGTCACTCAGACCCTAGTTAAATCTTCAGAACAGGCTGCTCTCAAAGAATTACGTACTTCAGTACAAGAGAAAGGTTCATTTTTTGTTTCAGAATATGTGCTTTGGACAAACAATGAAAGTAAGCAGGATGCCGAAGCGATCGCCAAAAGCATTGAAGAGGCAAATTTAGATTTAAGCGATGCAACTGCCCTAGCCACTAAACGCTCGATTCTGCAACCATTGCTCCAAGTTACTAGCGAAGGTGTCGATCCTGAATCGATTAAGAATATAAAGTTGATCACAGATAGCAATGGTCGCAGTATTGAAGGAAATGCACTTGTTCTAAATGATGATTTTTCTAAGTTTCCGCTATTGGCTCCTAAAGACCAAAAGGAATTAGTTCCTCAGGCTTACAAACAGGAGATAGTCCCAACCAATAGTAATTTATCAAATCTGCCAATTGTTAAAAATGCGATCGCGACTGGCAAGCCGATGTATGGGATTGAATTGGTAAAATCAACCGATCTACAAGCTCTTGGCTTAGAGAAGCAAGCCAATATTGGCATTCGCCCCCAAATCACACAGGGGCTCAAAGAATCAAAGCAACCAGCTCCAGCAGGATCTTACGACATTGAGCAAGGTAAGTCAGGCTTAATAAGTATGGCGGTATATCCAATCAAGGTCAAAGGGCGAGTAGTCGGAACTGCTATGGTTGGAGCCTTGCTCAATCGAAATTATGGCATCGTTGATAAGTTCTCAAAAAGATACAATATGCCCACGGCAACAATCTTCGCTCAAGATTGGCGCGTTGCTACTAATGTTCCCCATGTTGATCCAAATACTAAAAGTGCTGATAATACCAGAGCGATCGGCACTCGTGCAGCGAGTGAAGTATCGAATACCGTACTTCAAAAAGGTCAAGAATATGTTGGCGAGACAAACATTACAGGTGTCAATTACTTAACATTTTATGCACCTCTTTACGATCACCGCAAGCTGATTGATGATACTGCTAAGCCTGTTGGCATTGCTTATGTGGGTCGTCCTCTATCCGAAGTTCAAGAACTGTTAAGCGGCTTGTCTAATGCTGGCTATGCGATCGCCTTAATCTCGATTGTGGTTGCTAGTGCGATCGGTTTAATCATTGCTGGCTCTTTTTCCAGCCCCTTGCGCCGTTTGTCAAGTTTCACTCAAAAAGTTGGTCGTGGCGAAATGGCCGAAAGATTAACTGATAGCGATCGCCGTGATGAAATTGGCACTCTGTCACAAGAGCTCAATAATATGGCTGAACAGCTAGAAGTGCTAATTGCAGAGAAGCAGCTAGAAGCTGAACGTATTGCCTTAGCTAGACAGGAGGTTGCTCAAACCGAGGCAGAATCACGCATTCAAGAACAACGTCAAGCAAAGGAATTCCTGCAAAAACGAGCCTTGGAATTGCTGATCCAAGTTGATCCAATTAGCCGTGGGGACTTAACAGTTCGCGCTCAGGTTACAGAAGATGAAATTGGTACGATTGCCGACTCCTATAATGCCACTATTAGAAACCTCCGTAAGCTCGTACAAGAAGTCCAATCTGCCGCTCAGTCAGTATCTCAAACCGTTTTGAAGAATCAGCCAACCATGGAAAATGTATCCAATGGAGCTTCTGAACAAGTACAAGCGATCAAGCAGACTCTTGAGAAAATTCATGCTCTCACTGAATTAATTGCAGGCGTAGAAATGCGTGCAACTCAAGCGGAAGCACAGGTGGAATCGACTAACCAAGTATTGATCGAAGGTGATGCAGCAATGAATAGCACCGTTGAAGGCTTCACTGCAATTCGCGAAACTGTAGCTGAAACCTCCGAAAAAGTTCAGCAATTAGGAGAAGCTTCACAGAAAATCTCGAAGGTCGTCAAGCTGATTAGTGGTTTTGCCAATCAGACCAATATGCTAGCGCTGAATGCTTCGATTGAAGCCGCAAGAGCTGGAGAGGAAGGTCAGGGTTTTGGTGTAGTTGCTAACGAAGTGCGAGCACTTGCTCAACGTTCGGCAAAAGCTACCACCGAAATTCGACAGTTAATTGAGGAAATTCAATCTCAAGTTAGCGACCTCGTTAAAGTAATGGCAATGGGCACAAAACAAGTAAACAGTGGGGCGCAATTGGTTGAAGAAACCCGCCAAAAGTTAACTGATATTTCAGTTTCTAGCCAACAAGTTAACCAATTAGTGAGAGAAATTGCCCAATCAGCTTCGTTGCAATCACAGACTTCAGATCAGGCTAGCCAAACGATTCAAAACGTCGCTGCGATCGCCACTTCTAACTCTAGCTATGCCCAAAACCTGAGTGATTCCTTTAGTGAGTTGCAGAAAGTTGCCGAAGAATTGCAGGTTAGTGTAGCTCAGTTTAAAGTCAACACTTAGAATCCATAAAGAGAGAGAATAAGGCAAAAAATCAGGATAGCAGCCATGTACAGCACAGAAACAGAAATTCATGATCAGGCATATCAATTTTTTAAGCAAGAAGCACCTGAATTTTTGCAAACGATTGAGACAGGCTTACTCTGTTTGCGTGAAGATCGTAGCACCAATAATATCCACTCGATCATGCGAGCTGCACACTCGATCAAAGGTGGTTCCGCTAGCCTCAATCTGGAAGGCATCAAAACGATCGCCCATCAATTAGAAGATGTCTTTAGATCGTTATACCGTTTTGAAGGTGAGATTGATGCCGATGTAGAAGGGCTGATGTTTCAGGCTTATGATTGCTTGCGTTTGCCATTAATGGATCAACTGCAATCAGGACAATATGACTCCGCTGCTGCGATCGCGGCTGCGGAGCCAGTATTTGAGGTGCTAAAACTGTATTTGGGCGATACAGATGAAGATGTTGAACTACCAACAGCTGCTGAGTTAGGCGTTGATATTGTTCAGATCGTCTTTGAAGGCGATGTACAACAGGGGCTTGCCCGCTTACAAAATGTCCTAGCTAATCCCGAAGGTGTACCTGTAGCTGGGGAGATCCGAGCGCAAATAGAAGTATTTAGCGGGATAGGTGAATTACTAAATCTGTCTGGGTTTAAGGCGATCGCCAATGCTACCTTACAAGCGCTTGAGCATAATGCTAATAATCCCATTTTGGTAGGACAAGTTGCTGTTGCTAATTTTGAGTCAGCCCGTGCTGAGGTTTTGGCAGGCGATCGCGTTCAAGGAGGACAACCAAGTCCAGAGTTAATTGCCCTAACAAAATCTCATTCTCAAGTTAATCAATCTCCATTGAGTCAGACTGCAACAATTTCTCCATCAACAATTTCAGATTTGACGGAGGAAGCCCCTTTTGAGGTGGATTTTGACAATGCTGATTATTGGTTTCAGTCTTTAGAGGATGAACTAAATGAAATTAGACTTCCAGATCCTAACTCACAGTTAGAACTAGAAGCACTGACAGATTTAACTTTAAATAATTTCTTTGATTATTCTCCAGATGCAGAATTAGATTTATTTACCGATAATCAAGAATTTGATGGTTTTGACGATATTGAATTAGTTAGCACCGAAATCAATTTAGAGTCGTCGGAAACGACATCAGAGTTTGAGGAATTTGATGGTCTAATTGATAATCGCGATCAAGGTTTTGATATTTTTTCTGGAAGCTTGGAAGAGACTGATCAAGGATTTGATATTTTTGCTAAAGCTCAAGATGATGAAGATAGTAATGAACTTGTAAAAACAGATATTTTTAATGATTTTGATGAAGTAGAAGATATCTCTGAACTCTCTGATTTCTTTGAGCCCCAAGAATCCTCATTAACTAATACATCTTCTTCCAAATTAGCTGAAACTACACCACAGCCTCCCAAGACAATATCAGCTAATTATGTTACCCAAGAAGCGGTTAATGCCCCTAAAAATGTTATTCCTTCTATTGCTGAAACTATTCGCGTCGCTATCCCTAGATTAGATCGATTAAATAATTATTCTAGTGAATTAGTCACTCAAGAGAATGCTTCGATTTTGCAAAATCAGCAGCTTCAAGCGAAAATTGAACGCATTCAAAAGCAATTTAAAAGTTTTGATCAACTCTCTAAAAACTTACAAACTTGGCTTGACAAGGCACAGCGATCGCAAGTTAGAACCCAAGAGCTGACTATAGATTCTCCTTCTCCCGATGCTAATGAGATCTCCAGCAACTTTTCTCCTTCTACAAATCTACTTGCAGATTTTGACCCATTATTAATGGATTCCTATAGCCATCTGCATAGTTTTATCCAAGAAGCACTCGAAGATATTGCGCAAATGGATGAAGGGATGCGCGACATGACCATTTTAATGCAACAGACACAGCAAACTCAAAGGCGCAAGCAGCAAATTCTTAAACAAGTACGTTATGACTTACTGTGGTCGAGGATGTTGCCACTCGGAGATATTCTCAGCAGTTTACCGCGCATGGTGCGGGAGATGTCAAACAAATATAACAAGCAGGTCAATCTAAAATTATTTGGCACTGGGACATTAGTTGATAAATCCATATTGGAAAAACTTTATGATCCCTTTGTGCATTTAGTTCGTAATGCTTTCGATCATGGTACTGAGTCGGCTCAAAATCGTCTAGATCGCGGTAAGCCTTTGATTGCAAGCATTGAGATTCGTGCTTATTATCGCGGTAATCAAACCTATATCGAAATCAAAGATGATGGTCAAGGAATTAACCTCGATAAAGTCAAAGGTAATTGCTCAACGCAGGAAAATTGACAAAAAGGGAAAAGCTGATAAATTAAAGAAATGAAAGAACTACCCAACCTAAAAGAACTAACAGACGAGGCAAAAGAAGCCTTGATAGTCAAGTTATGGG
>JBIKYZ010000272.1:0-6359 GCA_044354985.1 Pseudanabaena sp.
GACAATTATTGGCATAATGGGTTTAGGGATAATGATTTGTTTTCGGTTGAAAGTTGAAACTCTCATTATCCCTTTTCGCTTAATCCCGCTCTTTCTTTGCTTCAATCTTGTCCAAAGTCCAATAATGCCATTTGTAGATAAATCAACTAATTTAACCGATTTCCAACCTTTAGGTAATTTCCCATTTTTCTCAGCCATAAACACCCAAACACACCCTAAAAAATAAACCGTTTAAATTATTTGCCTGTCCCAACCTGTCACCAGTCAGACTAAATGCGATCGACCTATTTTTAAGCAGCAAATAACCTCACCTTCGTTTCCTGAATAATCTCCATTGGTTTACCCAACAACTTCAAAGCAGGCAAACCACCAGCCCTCACAACTTCAGGAACTTGAAAAATTGTCGGATTTTCTAAACCCTCAATTCCCGAAGCAATAAACTGCTGCGCGATCGCGTTAATCGTTGCCGCAGTTTTAGCAGGCATATCATTTAACCATTGTTGCTGCTTCATCGAAAACTCAATTACCCTCGTCATCCTTGTACGCGGATTCAAACCATAGCCCAACTCTGCCAACACATCATACAGATCGTAGTCCTGCATATCGCGCACCAACTGCACCACCATCGGCGATACACCACCACTAACCATAGTATTAATGAGATCCCGTCGCTCATCAGGCGCAACCCAACGCCGCCGAAAGCGATCGGGCGTAGGTGCAGCAATTACCAACCTAGAGATTAACTGCTCTTGATACTCTTCAACACTCACAGGCATGGCTTTCCCGTCCACTGTAGTGAGAATAAATCGCCCTGCGTCAGTAATTTCTATATCATTAAAACCTTCCACCGTAATAATTGGTTCAGGTGGAGGTGGAGGATTTCCCCCACCACCTTCTGATTTTGGCTGAAGCTTAGTTAAAAATGCCTCACCAAATAACTTTCGAGCCTCAGTGTAGTCATACATCGTAAACATCAGCTTATTTGTAGTCACATCGAGGCGCGTCCCTCTACCCACCATCTGATAAAACGAAATCGGAGACTTTACATATTTAAAAAACACCACATTTCGCAAACTTGGCACATCCACACCCGTTGACAAAAGATCGACCGTCGTCGCGATGAAAAAATTACGATTGCTACCCTTGAGATCCGCTAGATAGTCCTTTCCGCCACCCTTAGCCGTACATTTAAAAGCGTAATTAGTCACCGCTTTCTGGTCATTTTCTTTACACCACTGAGCATAAAGATTATTCATCTCGATCGCGACTTCTTCAGCATGACTATCCCGCGCACAAAAAATTACTGTTTTTTGCTCAGGTGTACCCGACTCCAACAAATGCTTAAACAAGTCGCGGCACATCGCTAAAACGCGATCGGGCAACATAATGCGATTTTCAAAACTGGCTTTCTCGTAACGCTCTTTCAGTTGCTCCTCTGTTATTGGTAGTCCTGTTCGAGCATCCTTTGGGTTACGTTCTAAAATTTGCTTTTGCGTAATTCCTGTATCATCAATGTTTACTTTGAGCGCTGGAATATAACAGGCGGCTAAATAACCATCTTCAATACCTTGAGCAATGTCATAGCCATACACAGGCTCACCAAAATAGCGCAGATTATCCGCCGTAATTTTTGCATCGGCTTGAGCTTCGGGCGTATCGCTAGTAACGTCTAACTCTCTCGGTGTAGCAGTCAAACCAACCTGCACCGCGTTAGGATTGCGAGTTAATACCTGTGACCATTTCCCCCAAGCCGAACGATGGCACTCATCAATAATAATGTGACTAAAATAATTTTCAGGATAGTGCGTAGTCAAAAAATTAGCCGTTGCCCCGTCATTGTCCACATCCAAAGTTTGATAGGTCGCAATCAAAACCCTTGCATTTTTCTGGGGTTTCCCAGCCTCAACCGTTGCCGCGTTGTCCCCAAATAAATCTCGAAAAGCTTTTGCGCCCTGTATCCGTAATTCATCGCGATCGCAAATAAATAAAGCGCGAGTCATCTGCCCCGCATCAGCGATCCGTTTCAGCAAATTAACCGCAATAAAAGTTTTACCCGCCCCCGTCGCTAAAGTCAGCAATACCCGTCCTGCTTCCCCTGACTTTTTAGCTTGGGCTATTTTCTCTAAAGCGGCGCGAATTGCTGCATCTTGATAATAGCGGCGCGATCCTTCGCCATTGGTATAACGAGTTAATAATGGTTTAGCGGCTTCATCCTCTAACCCAAAGCCCATATTCTGCTCATAGCGCGATCGCAATACATCAGGACTTGGAAAACTGGCGATCGGCTGTGGTTTGCTAGTTAGTCCTGTAAAGCGATCGAACTCGACGAATAAATGACCATTGGTACTAAACACAAATGGCACATGAAAGCGATCGCCCAATAACTTATAGTTTTTTGCTTGCTCCAATCCGTGAGCAGGCGGCAAGTCCTCAGCCTTTGCCTCAATCAGTGCCACAGCCACAGGTTGCGTATCATCACTAACCCTTAGCCGCAAAGTGTAATCAATCCGTCCCTTGCGTTGCTTACGCGCCTTACCATTCCAAATCGTAATGCTACCCGCCGTCTCTTCGCGTTTGATATGGTCTTCAGTCCACCCACAATTACGCAAAGCAGGATCAATTAATTTTGCCCTTGTATCAGCTTCATTGAGACTCATACCAAATTCTCGCGGTTCCCACAATTTATTTACATTGTCGAATAAATTGCGTAAGTTTAGTTTAAATCTTGCCAAATACTTAACTGTCGCCAATTAGTAGGAAAACCCATGCCAGTTAATAAGTCTGGATGCTCATCTAACAATTTGAGCAGTCGCGATCGCAGGTGATGTTTTGGGGCGATCATATCCATGAAGTACAGCACAATAACCAAGGTGTTATATATTTTGCGCGACGGTTGGACAAACTGGTTAACGACTGGGTTATTTCTACTTTTTGGGACTGCTGGAATAATTGAAAACTCTCTATTCCACAACCTTGAATGATGAGCGCAAAAATTACGCACTATAGAGAGATGATGAATCCATGAGCCTAAAACATAGTGATTTATTTTGTAAGCTTTAGCGATCGCAGAACGGGTTTGATATGGTTCTAAATTTCCATACCATCGAGATAATAACCCAATTGACATAACTTCACATACTGCCAAAACTGGCGGCAGTTGTTCGCTGTAAGTCGTTTGTAGATGGTCAATAAAAGTCTCTTGCGATCTATTTACTTCTTCAGTCAGAGCATTGAAATCTTTTTGCCAATATTTGGCTTTAAATAGGTTTGAGTCAAGATGATCATGAGGATTATGCAAAGTTGCAAGATGATAAGCCCATTGACTTCGGACTGATACTTCTATTCGCTCAATCCCATCTAGCATTAGTAACCTAAGCTCTCTATCAAAAATGTAAAGCCTAAGTACATCTTTAAATTTTGTATTAGGCTTAAACTGGTGTGTGGCATGGTCTAGCTCAAAAGGCAACCAATACGCACCAAGTCGATAGTAATTAAGATGCTGTAGGTAAAATATTGCTTCCTGTACATCGTCGATGAGCATCCCCCGTGACTGAAGCAATTGCACCTGCTCTTGAAAAGTTTTAGCAGGTTTAGCAAATTTGCGCGTCATTAACACCCCTAAAAATGAGTAACCCACCAGTTTGAGGATACTTTCGCATAGCCTTGGCGGGTCTTATTAATTACATCCTCACATTTTGTATGTCAACTGTCAACACTAAAGAATAGTGAAGTTTTTAGGTAATCCTGTGAACTTAATATCAACTAAAAAGCTCACAGGATTAGGTTTGCAAACTAAGCTAACTCAATGTCACTTAATGAAAAAGTTGGGGTGAGCGATCCGTCTTCTTTTTCGCAATCGCACCCAAAAGCAGTAATCGAATGCAATAGGAGAATTTTCTCCGCAAAGAATTTTTTATAGATTTCATGATTGCCAACATATTTCACCTTATCCCCCACTTTGAAGTTGTGGATTTTTGGTGCGATCGCACTTGGTGACGATTGGTTGACGATACCCTGACGATGGGAATCCTCTCCAGTGACAACGTTGACGATTTTGACAGTGTTTTCAGATTTATCTATATGCGTAATGTTGATACCATTTCTTGTAACAGAGTCATCTAATACAACGTTACTGGCAAAGTTTTTGTTGCTGTTATGCAAAGTTGCAAAATTATCGTCAAAATCGTCAACATTGGCATTGCTAAGGGTTTCATTCGTCATTGAATCGTCAGAAATCACTATTGAATCGTCAGGATAGCCAATTAACAAATTTCTAACAGGTGTGGGGATGTGATGATGTGCCTCGGTACGAATAGCAATACCTTTTAGTGCAACACCCCTTGAGTCTTTCTCAAGCTTAGTTACAGAGTCAATTTTGAGCGCTCCAATCACGATATCCAATACGTTTTTAGAAAAGCGCTGAAACCCAACAGCAGAGACACCTCGATCTAAGCAAAACTTAGCGTAATTGGGATGAAGCCAAATATCCTGATTTCTAAATTCAGTATGTGAGATTTTATGCCCTGCATCTCCGACCGAGATATTTTGACGCTCAGCCCTACCAATGTAAGTAATAGCATCAGGAATCAGAACACAACAATCCTCAAGCCATTGTGCGATCGGTTCGTCGTTAAGAATTGAATTAGCTCTTTCTCCAGACAAGCTCGGAACAAACTTGCTAGTCTGCTCTAAATACTTCTTCACTTCTTCATCGGGGATACTCAAAACCATCTCGATCAAGGCGGGAATATATGGAACAAATTCTCCAGCAAAGTTACCATCAGGCAAGCTTGAAATAAGGTTTCGTTTTTCGCTTTCAGGAACAACGCGATCAAATTTAATCGCAATATTACGTCTTGCCCAAGATGATCCAGCTTCTTTTGGTGCGTACTCCTTATTCGCCACGATTGAAACTTTTCCCTGATACACAAAGTCGGTACGCGCCTGAATGCCCTTAACCTCATATCTCAGTTTATCGTCCCCAGTAAGACGTTTTAAGGCGGCTCCACTCCCTTTATAGTCGCCAATTTCCGAGATGGTAATCAAACGCTTGCCATAAAAATTAGCAGATTCAAACTGATTGTCCAGTTGTTCAATAGTAGTTTCTTTGCAATTCTCAGATCCGACAAGGGCGATCGCTAATTTCTGAAATGTTGATTTACCCGATCCGCCAGTTCCATTCAGTTGAACTAGCTTTTGGATGTCAGTCCGCTTTTTGACGATCGCATTTAGGAAGCAAAGCAAAAGTTTTACCGTATCCTTAGCACCATAAAGCGACCACTCAAGCCAATCGATAATGGGCTTGCAACCTTTATCCCGATCTTTCCAGTTGTGTGGGAGTTGCCAATTAAAATTGTATTTGCGATCGTGTGGAAAAGTTTCGAGCATTCGACAGTTCAAGACGCAATCTTTAAAATTGAGCAGATCTGGGTATTTATCGTCAGTGTCAAATTTCTTGATCTGTACGGAATGCTGTAAAGCATTCATAAATTCTGCAATCTGTTTCTTGTTTGGCGGAATGCCTTCTAAGAAATCATCATTACAGGTTAAATCATGCAACAATTGACGCGATCGCGCCGCCACTTCATCAACATCAATCCGCCTCCAAACTCCACCGTCATACTCATGCCATTCCTTGATCTCAAGGTTGTATTTGAGGGTTTCTCGGAATACACTCTCAACCCTCATACGCAAGTTTTTAAGCTCTTTTGCTTCAAAAGCTGCGGCTTTATCGATTTTCTTGTTGTCCTTAGAATTGGATAAAACTTTCATTGTCTTCCTCAAAATGTGGTGTAATTTTCATTTTCCAAGTCTGAATAACTTGATTGATTGCGTCATCGCCTTCGGTATAATGCAAAGACGGTAATAGAGAATCTTGATTGGGAATAGCCCTAAGAGCTTTGTCTATATCCAAATGAAGTCGGTCATTACAGAGATTCCGCATCATAGTTTCAGGACGGCAATACCTGATGGTGTCAGGGGAAAACTTTAGTAAAATGTTTTCCCATCCCTTCAATTCCTTGTAAGTAGCAATCAATTTATCTTGATCAATATCCTGCGATTTCCCTTGCAAAATATTTTTGATTTGGCGATCACAAAGCTGAGAAAGATTTACAAAATACTTCTCATCCTTTACATCAATTCCGTCTAGCTTGGCAATATCCATCCTAGTAAGGAATGAGAATTAAATAACTTGTGCAAATGAGGATAGAATAAATAAGAAAAGAAGGCTTAATTATTGGAGTTTGGAAAAAATTGAAGCAAAAAATGGATGAACGGCACATTAAGAGATGCCCAAATATTGGGCATGAGAAATCGAAGCACTAATGATTTAGGAGTACTAAGATAGTAGTATTTGC
>JBIKYZ010000273.1:0-6318 GCA_044354985.1 Pseudanabaena sp.
GGCAAATACTACTATCTTAGTACTCCTAAATCATTAGTGCTTCGATTTCTCATGCCCAATATTTGGGCATCTCTTAATGTGCCGTTCATCCATTTTTTGCTTCAATTTTTTCCAAACTCCAATGAAATCGTTCGAGCAGTTTAATATGGCAAGCTGTCAAATTAGCTGCATAAATATCATTGGCAACGAAAATTCGACTCTCGCAATATGCACCGCCAAGATTTTCTCGAAAGCAAGTATCTTCAACCTGTGCATTTAAGCAAGGTTGCCAAGGTGAGACAATATCTTCGGCAATAATTGTGCCGCTCTTGTCTGAGTTAAATTTATAGATAGTGGCGCGATCGGCTTTTATAAATTGACGTACCTCTTTAACAATTGCATTCGAGATATCATCTAAGTCGGTAAATTCGCGAATCCGTAGTGCGATCGCCGCGATTAATATTTGCTGTTGTTGCGATCGCATAAGTTGACGACTTAGCGCAGTTTCTCGCAGTACATGATTAAACGTAGTAGTGAGTAATTTTGCCGTGATATCCCCTTTCAGCAAGTAGTCAGCCGCCCCCAATTTCATGGCACTTACAGCTATTTTTTCATTTCCCTGTCCCGTCAACATAATCACAGGAACTCGATCTTCTGCTCGATCGATATTGATTGCTTCTAGAAATTCCAGCCCATCGCCATCGGGCAAACTCAGATCGAGCAACACAATGTTAGGCGGATGCGATCGGTACAGTTCTAAACCTTCTTCTAGGGTTGTAGCTTCGATAATGCGATAAGTTTTCTCTGAGTCTGATTGTAAATAACACGAGTAAGTTAGGCGATCGCTGTCAGCATCATCTACGATGAGAATGGTTATATGTGTCTCAAATAGCTGAGATACAATAGGGTAAGACTGTGAGTTGACCATAACGAAGTAATACTATAAGTGGTTCTTAAATCGTTAAAGCTAACTGCAACATCAATTATCAAGATGAGACTGTTTGAACTCTAGAATTTAACAATTCTTGTATTGTACTCGCTAGTTGCTTCAATTTAATCGGTTTACTTAAATATTCATTAGATCCTGCTTCCAGACATTTTTCGCGATCTCCTTTCATTGCTAGGGCCGTCAACGCAATAATCGGCACATTTACCAAGTTACGATCAAGACGAATTTGTTTGATGGCTTCTATTCCATCAATTATTGGCATTTGAATATCGGTAATAATCACATCTGGTTGATGCTCCTTTGCAAGATCGATCAATGTTTGCCCATCCTTAGCTATGAGAATCTGATAACCCATAGCCTTTAAGTAGCTAGAAAACGTCATGATATTTGCTTCGTTGTCTTCAGCTAGCAAGATTAAGATATCTCCTAATTGTTTGGATTCTTGCGCAGATTCTATTTTGGGGTTGTGACTAGGCTCATATCTCTGGGAAGTAATGGCTTTATTAAATGGCAGATTTACGATAAATCGGCTACCTACTCCCAATTCACTGAGTAGTTCCACTTCTCCACCATGCAATTCGACAATGCGTTTTACTAGGGCTAGTCCCAAGCCAGTACCAACATATTGACGATTTAAAGCACTATCAATTTGGATAAAGGGCTGGAATAACTTCTGGATATTCTCGGCGGAGATCCCGATACCCGTATCAATTACAGCAATTCTTAGATACTTGGGCGCATCGTTCGAGAAAACATCAGCTTGGTCTGACGAAATTTGTGACACCTCTAGGGTAATATTGCCGCCTTCTGGGGTAAATTTGACAGCATTATTTAAAAGATTGATAAGTACTTGCCGAATACGTCTCTCATCTAGCATTAGCTCGGGCAGATATGCAGGAATCCTATCGATTAGTTGAATGCGTTTGTTTAAAGCTTGCTGCTTCACAAAAGATAAACTGGATTTGCAGAGGGATTTTATGGATGTAGCGGTTAGCTCTAAGGTAACTTGTCCAGATTCAATTTTGGCAACATCAAGAATGTCGTTGATCAAGGCTAAGAGATGTGTAGCGCTATTCTCAACAGTTTGTAATGATTTGTTTTGCCGTTCGTTGACTTCACCAAATATTTGATCTTTTAAGATCTCGGTCATGCCTAAAATAGAATTAAGTGGAGTCCGCAATTCATGACTCATATTCGCAAGAAATTCGTCCTTAAGTCTTGTCGCTCGACTTAGCTCATCGTTAGATATGGCAAGTTTTTGATTACTATCAACTAGCTTTATTTCCGTTTGGTGACGCTCATCCAGTTCTTGTTGTAATTTCTCAAATAGAGTTGCTTGCTGAATGGCGATCGCTAACTGATTAGCAATTTGTTGGATAAAATCAATCTCAACTCCTTGCCAAATACGAGTACTAGAACATTGTTGAATACAGATCAATCCCCATAACTGGTCAGCATTAAGTAGGGGAATGACTAGATTGGCTTGGATCTGAAACTGAGCTAAAACCTTAATATGACAATCAGTTAGCCCTGCATTATGAATATCACTTACGTTCTGAATTTGCCCCTGTTGATATAAAGCCGCATATTGATCGCCAAAGCAATGATCGTGGATTTTGATGGCGATCGCAGAATCAAAAGGAGGTAATACTGATTCGGAAACAAATTCACCGTCATTAAAGTGAGAGTCAGGATCAAATTTAAAAATGCCGACGCGATCGGCTACCAAAAACTCGCGAATTTCTGAAACCGCAGTATCAAATATGGTTTGCAGATCAAGGGTCTGTCTTATTTTTTTAGTGATTTCTAGTAGTAGTGATTCGCGTTCAGCTTGTTGCTGGATTATCTTTTCCGCTTGTTTGCGATCGTCTATATCGGTGATTGTACCGATCGCTTTTAATACCTGACCGCGATCGTCTAGTACCGATTGCCCTCGTGACAAAAACCAATGTACATTACCATCAGCCTTGAGGAGACGGTGTTCACAAGCAAATTCAGGCGTTTTACCATCCAAATTGTCCTGTAAGTTGTCATAAAACAACTGTCGATCTTCACTATAAACGTTGTTTAACCAGATCTGAAACTGACTGGGGATTTGACAATGCTCATAGCCAAGCCACTCTTGAATTCCCTGTTCTAAAACAAATTTGTCAGACTGAATATCCCATTCCCATACCCAGACTTTAGCGGCTTGAGTGGCGAGTTCATAGCGTTTAGCAACCTCTATATATTTACGTTCCGCAATCTCTAGTTCCATTTGTTTGAACTCGTTTAGTTGCCCAAACACTGAAGCTAATGTTGATCCTAAAAAGCCAATTTCATTATCAGGTAAAGTCTTTAAAGCCAAAGTTTTTTGCTGTTCATAATTGGCGATCGCTAGTTGAATCTCTGTTAACGGCGTAAGTATCAATCTGCTGATCAGCCAACCCATAAAAAGCAGAATCATACCGCCACTAACAGTCATCGCCAAAATCGTCAATAGAGCATTTTTTAAAGCTTCTTTTTCCAATTGTTGGAGATCCATTACCGCGATCGTTACGCCTCGATATTTAGACGACATCGCTGGATCAGTCTGATCAAACAAAGCACTACTAAAGGGTAGAAATTGGACAATGACAGGTTTTCCATCTAGGACAGTAAGGATATTTATTTCTCGACCAGTACGAGAGGCTTGTTGAAAAGATGGATTTAAAGTAGGATGAAGATCACCATAGGAAGTAATTGATTCTTTGATTTTTATCTTATGACTATGGGCTAGGACATATCCATTAGGGTCAACAATTGATATTTCTAGTACCGATGGCAAAGTAGCGTAATTTTGGACAATGCGCTCTAATAGGAAAGTCTCTTTATCTTCAAGCAATCCTTCCGTAGCAAATTCAATGCCTTGAGTAATTGTTTGGGCACGTTGCCGTACTTGCTGTTCTAAATTATGTCGCAGAGATAGGTAGGTAATTGATAAAGCTATACTACCAACAGCTAATAGTGATAAACCAAAACCTATTAGTAACTGCTTAGACAATTTATTTCTAGAAAAACTAGGGATTTTGCTCATTTTTATCTATAAAATATATAAAAAATGGAATTGTCTTGATGATGGTTTGATATTAGAAACCATTTAAGAATTGTAATTTGTGCCCCCCTAGCCCCCCAATTCTGGGGGGAACCATATTTAAGTCCCCCAGAATTGGGGGATTTAGGGGGCTAGACATCTAGTATTTAAACGAAATTCTAAATGTTATTTAATTCTTAAATGGGTTCTTAGAGATTGTTTGAGAAGTTTTGTACCTCTTTTAACTCCCCCTAGTGGTAAGGGTTTAAGTTACCCCCTTTGCAAGTTGCCATTGTATAACCAATTCTCAATACCCCCTTTAATTCCCCCTTACAAATGGGGAAGCCCAGAAATCTTGTTTCCTCCCCTTTGCAAGGCTACCATGTACATAAATCGTACTTACCCCCTTTAATCCCCCCTTGCAAAGGGGGAAAACTAGAAATCTTGTTCCCTCCCCTTTGCAAGGGGAGGGTTAGGGTGGGGTAATTAATGAGATTTCTAAGTTCTTGTACTTGTGTCACGGTAGTTTCAAGGAGAGGGTTAGGGTGGGGTAATTAATGAGATTTGAAAACTTCCCCGTATTATTTTGTTCGTTCACATTATTCGTTCACATTATATTAGTTCACAAAAGTGAGACAACACTTCTGTAAATTAAAAGCCAAACCCTGTACGGGTTTTAAAAACATTATATAGCGTAGTTATTTTGTGGTTTGGTATTATATCGTTCAAACATTAAGACAAGAGGCTATGGCTGCCAATTCTTAGTAGCTTTTGTAACTGGTATTGCATTAATCTCGATGTCTTCACGAATCTTGCGACCATGACGCGGATCGGATAACAGTAATTGACGAGTTTGTTGATAAGCAGCCTGTAAACGTCCACCTTCAAACATTCGCCGATTCATGGCTAAGTCACCTTTTTTTAATCCTTTATAGTCTTCGGCAAAAGCTTCTGTAGTCATACCAAGCTGTTTAGCTACAGAGGCAAAAACCTCATTTGGCTTAGTCTCAACCGCCTTCATCACTTCAAACCAAGTTTCGATAAAGCGGACTAATTCATCTTGCTTGCTAGCAAGGATACTAGAACGGGTTGCCAATCCATCAATCACCACACTATCAACATCTGCAGTGGTATAGATTACCTTGCCTCCCACTGCCTTAGCGGTGTTAGCCATACTCGGTTCCCATAATGTCGCAGCACTAATCTCGCCAGATTTAAGCTTAGCGGCTCCACGCTCATTGATTACATCCACGATTTCTACATCTGTGGGATTGAGTTGATTAGCCTTGAGCGCTTCCAGTAGAATCAAATGCGAAACCGTACCAAGTTTAGCGCTGACTTTTTTCCCTTTTAAATCTTTAACAGACTTAATGTCAGGGGCTGCGGCAATACCATCGGAACCCGCAGAAATATCCACAACCATTACAAAAACAGGCTTATCTTCGGTGTCATCAACCTGCATAACCTCTGGTAAAGGCACAAAGCTAGCATCTTGAGCGCCACGCATCGTTGCTCGAATGTTGTCTTGCTGATTAAGCAGACGCACTAACTCGACATCCAACCCATGTTTACGAAATAATCCTGCTTCCTTTGCATAGAGTGCTATTTGATAGCCCGGCCAGCTATTCATTCCCACCTTAAAGGGTTTTAAGGAACTTTCGTTAGTTGGACTACAGCCCTTTAGTGTAAGTGCGATCGCAGTTAAAAATGCAAATAGACCCAATGCTATAAATCTAATTTTTTTTGATTTCATAATCGCTTTGAATATTAATACTAAAACAACTCATCAATTTCATCAAAAAATGAGAATACCCCCTAGCCAAAAGTAATTGATTCCCTCAACAGAAATAGACAAATGCTTTGAGCAAGCATTTACGATAAAAACATAAAATTTATAATTACCCCGCACTAGTAATTATACAAGATAATAGAAGGCATATCCAGCAAAATCTAATTGGTGTAGCACTTCTCATTATATAAATCGACTTTTTGAAAACCCTTAGTCGGTGGAATTCCAGAAACCGATGTTGGTGTTTCCAGCGCCTTTGGCGCTGGAAACACCAACATCGGTTTCATAATGAGAATGAGACAAGAACTTGAGTTCTTGTTTGGTTTGCGTAAGCCCTATTCGATAAGAATCATGAACGGAATATGCAGTAAATCACGTAAATTAGTCACTGAATATCGCCTGCTCAATCTCTCTCTATCTTAATGACTCACCTTACGCAGATAGAAAATCCAGAGATTTGATTTAGATAAAAGAGTCTGAGAATGTATACTGAAACAAAGTTTGAACGTAATTGCTTCATCGAAACTAAACCAAGAGTAGCACATAGGA
>JBIKYZ010000070.1:0-20311 GCA_044354985.1 Pseudanabaena sp.
GGCAAATACTACTATCTTAGTACTCCTAAATCATTAGTGCTTCGATTTCTCATGCCCAATATTTGGGCATCTCTTAATGTGCCGTTCATCCATTTTTTGCTTCAATTTTTTCCAAACTCCAATAAATCAGCATTTCTATTATCAAAGTCAAATATAGGGTATTTATTCCGAGCCGTCTTTTCAATACCTTCCTTTAAATTCAGAGCAAAGCCTTTATATTTCTTCATTAATTTTGTTATTATTTCAGTTTTTTACACTAAGTTAATGATATGACTCCAACAATCATCTTCTCGAATTTGATTTAAACATGAAGATTGGGCGGGGCAAAATCAAAGGGTAATTCGTTGTTAATCGCTTGAATTTGTTGCGCTTCGTAAGTATTCACCTCATTGATATAGGGAACCAGAATTTGCTTGAGCCGATCGCGATAAAAGCGATGCAAACTGTAATTTGGGGTGGCAGGAAATCCACGCCGCTTTTTATGCTGACCACCTGCCCCTGGGTCAAAGCGTTTAATTCCTTGAGAAATAGCCCATTCGATCGGCTTGTAATAGCAAGCATTGAAATGTAAACAATCGATTTCCTGAACCGATCCCCAATAACGCCCAAATAGCTGATCGTCTTTGCGAATACAAAATGACATGCCCAAAGGTTGTGGATGATCCACGATCTCACCCGCCACAAATACAAGGCGATCGCGAAAACTATGGGCGAGATTTTCAAAAAACTTGCGGTTCAAATACTTGCTACCACCCCAAAACTTATTGCAATGATCGTTATATAGCTCATACATATAGCCATAAAAATAATGCGGAATTTCTTCACCCGTATAAACCCGCATGTTAATTCCTGTACTTTCTACCGATTTACGTTCACGTTTAATATTTCGGCGCTGATTGGCATTGAAATTTTTGAGATAATCATCAAAATCCGTAAACTCTTGATTTTCCCAAACATAACTATGGTGCATCCAAGTCGTAAAGCCTCGCGACTCCAATTCATGCTTCCAAATGGGATCGACATATAAAAAGTTGCAGCCCGACATTTGGTGTTTATCGCAAAGGCGATCGATCTCAGCAAGAATCAAATCATAAATTTTTGATACCTCATCAGCGCGATCGCTTAACTCAGGATGCACCAAAAAGCGATAACCCACCGCAGGCGTAAATGGAGCCATGCCCAATAATTTCGGATAATACTCAATCCCCAACCGATAGGATAAATCCGCCCATTGATGGTCAAACACAAACTCGCCTTGGCTATGCCCTTTTAAATACAAAGGAGCCGCCGCTACCAATACATCGCCTTGCCATACCAATAAATGACTAGGTAGCCATCCCTGCTGTGCGATCGCACAACCAGAAGATTCCAAATTCGAGAGCCATTCCCATTCAAAAAAAGGAGTAGCCAAAGGTTTTGCGAGAATATTCCATGCTTCAGACTTAACCTTATTAACTGTATCCACCCAAGTCGTCGTATAACGCGGAGATTGTTGCGGCATAGTGAAAGTCTTGGCAATGTTAAGTAAAGTATTTAGTATACATAGCTTAACAAATTAAGTTATTTACAATCCTAAATAAAAATTTCATTTGACAGCAGCAATTCTCATTATAAAAATCAGTTTTTTGAAAGCCAGTCTAAGGCGGGCTTTCAAAAAACTGATTTTGTTGTTTCCATCGCCTTTGGCGCTGGAAACAACAAAATCAGTTTCATAATGAGAATTGCTGATTTGACAGCCTGTCTTTTGACATTTCTCATTAAGCAACAAATACTAGAAGGTTAGTCAATTGGCTCAACCTATATAGCGAATTCAATCTATATAGGTTGAGTCAATTGATTTAACTTGTGAGGAGTAAAGTTGTAAATATGAGTCTTTTAAAGTTGCTATTATTAGCATCTGGTTTTTTGTCAGCATTTTGGGGCTTGGCTAATGCGGCTAATGCAGAACCATTAACTGTTGAGGAAATGCGATCGCAAGTCTCTCACCGCAGTTCAGATTTAAAGTCAATATCTTCTACTCAGCCAGCAACATCTCAACCGATCTCCCAAAGCAAGGTTGAAGATGACAGCGATGAAACCGAAATCCGAGTGACAGGTACGAAATCGCCATTCGCTCCTAGTTCTGCCCCCACATATATCATACCTAAGTCAGAAATCGAGCAGCAAAACCCTAGTACCGCCGCAGAGATATTGCGTAACTTGCCTGGATTTGCGATTAATGATTATGGCTTTGGTGCTGATATTCATACAGGTACATTCCTCCGTGGCTTTTCGATCAATCAGTCCATATTTCAAATTAATGGGCGCTCCTTTGGCAGCAACGTTAGTACTTATCACGGCGGGACTGATCTCAATGGTATTCCTGCTGATGCAATCGAAAGTGTAGAACTAACAGGTGGCACTAGCGCCACACTCTACGGTTCGGAAGCCTTTGGTGGAGTGATCAACCTTACCACCAAAAAAGATCCACAACCACTCAAAGCGACCGCAGGAGTTGAGATTGGTTCCTATGGCTATCAGCGCTATCGAATTGGCTATGGCGGCACTCTAGATAATGTCAACTTCCGTTTGGGGTATGAGCGTTTTAGCACTGATAATAACTATCCAGTGCCCGTAGGAGCAGCTAACCGAAACCCTGCTGATGGCAGATTGTTTAATGGAGACACTCGCATTGACAACTTCTATGGCAGTGTCGAATTCCCCCTTGATCCTCGCAATTCCTTTAACCTTGATGCATACAAAACAGCTAGTCGGCGCGGACTGCTCTATTTTGGATTTCCATTACAACGCGATCGTCTCGATCATGATTTGCTCAATATCGGCGCGACCCTAACCACCAAACTGGGCGACGGGAATGATTCTATTCTCAAAACGACAATTGCATTTAATCAAGACTTTTTCAATACTTACGGGCCATCAGGAGCATTTTTTCGGACTGGTTCCTTGGATTCTAAAGCCCTAAGTGGGCGTATAGAAAGCCAATGGCAAATCTCCCCCACCTACAAGCTCACGTCAGGATTAGATATCAATAGTAGTTCCATTCGTGGCGATGTTTTTAGCAACAATCCCGATTTTAGAGTGAATACTGGTGTGGTCAGTCGCGATCGCTCACTTGTGGCTCTATTTGCCCTAAACACCTTACAACTTGATGATAATTTTCAGCTTGAGCTGGGTTTGCGCCAGAACTTTACCAATGATTTTGGGAGTTATCTCAATCCTACTGTTGGCACAAGATGGAACATCACTCCCGAAATAGTCTTCCGCAATAGCTTTGCCGTACTTCAGCGCAATCCTGGACTCGATCAGCTATTTGTGCCTGACAGTATTCATAATTGGTTGCCTAATCCTAACTTGATTCCTGAAAAGGGTGTGGCATATACGGCGGGATTTGACTTTAATCTTTCCAATTCTTTCACTGCTCAGTTGACCTATTTTGGCAGCAGTTTAAGCGATCGCCTTGGAATTATTGCGGGACGTTGGGAAAATGTGGGACAGGTGAGTACCAATGGTGTTGAAGCAGCTTTAAAGTTGCAAATCACCCCTGAGTTTTCATCCTTCTTCAATTACACCTACACCGATGCCAAGGTTACTAGTAGTAGAACTGCTTCTGAAGTTGGCTTACAGCTAGCTACAGTTCCCTATTCTGTGGCTAAGCTAGGCGTTAACTATAACTCTAATGGTTATCAAGCTAATCTATTTTTTAACTATTACAGTGGTTCTCGTCGAGCGATATTTACCGCCACAGGAGTTAACCCCAGCGAGTTTTCACCAGCTTATCTCAGCCTAGATTTTAATGCTAAGGTTCCATTGTATAAGGATTTATCTTTGAACCTCAGTCTAGAAAATCTAACTGATCAAAGCTATGAAAAAACCAACCGCATTTTTCAACCTGGGCTCACCTATCGAATTGGCTTACAAGCTAGTTTTTAAACGTAATTCCATTAGAAATTTGCGGTAAAACTACTGAGATTCCTTCTAGATTTAGCAGTATCTGGAGAACTGGAGCATTCTAGTAAAAAATACCCAAAACTCAGTCTGTATAGCTCACACCCAAAGTACACCTATCATACACTAATGCAAATACATAGAATTATTATTGCTAAATATTTGCATTAGTGTATGATGAAAACTGCCTAACTTAACTTCCTAACATGTCCAAACTGTTTGATACCCTAGTCGCAGGTGGAGTAACGATTATTCCACTCTTGATTTGCTCATTTTTAGTTGTGGCTCTCTCGATCGAGCGTTCTATTATTTGGTCACGTGTCAGAAAGAATCAGAAGCGCATTGTCAAAACAGCATTGCAAATTTATCAGCAAGATCCCACCCAAGCCGAAGATTTTCTGCAACAACATCTCGACTTTGCGATCGCCCGTATTTATTTTGAAGCGATATCGATTCCTAATGCTACACCCACCGAATTTGCCCTTGCCCTTGATGCGCGAACTCAGTCTGAATTACCTAATCTCAGGCGTTTCAACATTATTTTTGAAGTCATTGTGGGGCTGGCTCCTTTACTAGGTTTACTTGGTACGGTAACTGGACTCATCACCTCCTTTGGTTCTCTCACTTTAGGTGATATCGGTGGTTCAAAGTCCCTCAATGTTACGGGTGGCATTAGTGAAGCGCTTATTTCTACTGCGATGGGATTGATTGTGGCGGTAATGGCTTTGATTGCCGCAAGTATTTTCCGATCGCTTTATGCTCAACAGCTTGCTTATTTTGATGAATGCTGCACTCAATTAGAACTAAAGCATTTGCGATCGCTTCGTCAACAGGCTCATCAACAGGTAAATATACATGTCTAGAAGACTACGTCGCCGATATGAGGCTGAAATGGCAAATCAGCCCCTAGAGATCAAGAACCTTCTACCACTTATGGATGTAGTTTTTGCACTGTTGACATTTTTTGTACTTTCTTCATTATTTCTGAATCGCACCGAAGGCTTACCCGTAGATTTACCCAAAGCTCAGTCTGGCGCAATGCAAAAAATACCTGCTCGTGCAACGATTAGTGTCAATGAAAAGACAGAAGTATTTTTGAACAAACAAAAAATTGGAATTGCTGAAGTTAGCGATCGCGTCAAACAATTATTAGAACCAAATCAAGATCTTGTAGTAGTTCTCAATGCCGATCGGACTGTCCAGCATGGTGATGTCGTCCAAATCATGGATCAACTGCGCCAAATTCCCCGAGTCAAAATGGCGATCGCCACTAAGAACAATTAAGGAAAAGGGAAAAAGCCATAGGAAAGTAAGCTATGAATAAGATTAAAAATACATCTGAACTTGAAGATGTCCAGTCAAAAAAAGAGAATCGAGCTTTAGCATCCTTATTATTTATAGGCTTTGTCGGTTCCGCTTGTGTTCATGCTGCCGCGATGATTACTCCTGTTCCTACTTTGTGGAAACCTGTGAGTAAAGAATCAGAGGACATAATGGAATTTGTCGTAGATACGACCAAAACACCTGAAGAGAAAGCTCCCGAAATCGCCAAAGAACCAGAACCAATTGTCAAACTTGCCGTCAATCAACCTAGTGAAGAAGTTGCACCAGCAGCGATCGCCCTCGCCCCCGAAACTACAACACCTCTAAAAGAAGGCAAAGACGCACCTGCTCCAGACAATCTCAAACCTTTGCTCACCAAAGGTACTAGTGACAACAAAATTCAGCAAGGCGGCGGCTCAATTATTACTAAAGATGGAATTGGTTCTGGTTTTGGTAATGCAAAAATCCCTACTGGCTTTGTACTAGGGGGCAAAGTTAACGGTAATCCCAACGGTTCAAAAAATGGAGTAATTGGCGGCATTATCAACGGCAAACTAGGAGGTAAAAATCCTCAAGGGACTAGCACATTACCTCCTGCATCCACTCCACCAATTGATCCACCCCCCCAAAGACAACTTAAACTTGAATGTCTCAGTTGCCCCAAGCCCCAATATCGCGGTAAAGAGGGAACGCCGAGAGTTACCTATGATATTACTCCCGATGGCAGAGTTACGAACGTGCGCTTGCGTCAATCTAGTGGCGACGAGCAAACTGATCGCGAAACCATCGAAGCAATGAGCAAATGGCAATTTAATCCGCAAACCATACCTGAAGGTGGGCGTACTAATGTCAAAGTAAGAGTCACCTTTGAAGAGCAAGGTTCACAATTTCAGCGTCAAAATGAAGAGCGGCGGCGGGAAGCTGAAAAACTAGCCGAACAAGAACGGCAACAACGTGAAGCCGAGCGATCACTCCCAGTCCCCACAGCCATAACACCAGTTAGTAATCCGACCCCAGACGTATCTTCATCATCAACATTAACCCCAGTAGTTAATACAGCTCCTACCAAACCAAAGCCTGCATCAGTTATAGATACTCCTGCCGCACCGCAACCTACTACATCAGTGACTGATACTCCAACTCCACCGCCTGCATCAGAGTCTACATCAGTCACTGATACTCCACCGCCTGCACCAGCGTCTACATCAGTGACTGATACTCCACCGCCTGCACCAGCATCTACACCTTTACTACCGCCACCACCGCCGCTAAGCGAAAAATAATTGATCGCATATTTTAACAATCGTGGCAATCTAAACTTAAAATTTTCGGTAGCGATACAGCAATTCTCATTATAAAAATCGGTTTCATAATGAGAATTACTGGTAGCGATAAAGAGACAAAGCATAGATGACGCAAAGCGCAGCTTACTCCTTGCGATATAAATCATTACCTTTTTAAAACCACCGAATTTTGAATCGCAAGAGACTTATGAATTTATGTAAACAAATAGTGTTATGTAATACCACTTGAGTTAATGTATATACATGGCACAAGAGACAGAGCAACTCAATCCAAACGCAAACCTAGCTTAAATTTTGAAAGCAAAAAGGAGAAGCAAAAAGAAAGAGTTAAAAGTCAAATCGGATTGACGCTTTGTTGCTCCCCACGATTCTTTCGATCTTTACGGGGCAGTGCTTATTCTAAAGATCGGTGTAGTTTTGATAACTTCGATAGCCTGTATTGTTATTGGGGTCTCTTAATTTTTTGTTCAATGTTTCTTTAGGTTTTGACCTAGCATGAAGACAAGATGAGACAAACTTATGTAGTTGAAAAGATAAGGGCTACAGCGTACAGTTAATCAATGCCAACACGTTCCAGTAAACCCCTAGTAGAAACTTTAATTGAATTACTTTAAAACATGAGTCTAGCAGCCTTCTGCTAGACTCATTCAGTTTTGGGGACAAAAGCAAAGACCGTCGCTTCGTAACTACCTTTGCTTTTAAATAACTCAGCATAATTAAAACCAAAAACCCAGAGGTGTGAGTCGCCCGCCAAGCGGGCGACTCACACCTCTGGGTTTTAAGGTTACTTATTGATCCATTCTTCGGTAAAATAAACAACAATTCTTTATTTTCATGATCTTAACTCAGGGGTAAATGAGCATTGCGTAAAATCGTTATCGCTGGCAACTGGAAAATGTATAAAACCCAGTCTGAAGCCAAAACATTTTTCTCGGAATTTCCTGCCCATCTTAAAAACACCGCTTCCCAAGCGGCGATCGCCGATCAGCAAATCCTTATTTGCGTCCCCTATACAAATTTGGCGATCTTACAAACAATCCTGCCAGCGATCGGTCAAGCAAACCTGAGTATTGGTGCTCAAAATGTTCACTGGGCAGAGAATGGCGCATTTACAGGTGAAATATCTGCGCAAATGTTGCTAGAAATGGGCATAAAGTACGTCATTATCGGGCATAGTGAACGTCGTCAGTTTTTCGGTGAAACCGATGAAACCGTTAACAAACGGCTTAAAGCTGCCCAAGCTCACGGCATTACACCCATTCTTTGTGTCGGCGAAAGCAAGCAGCAACGGGATGCTAATGAAACTGAATCTTGGATTTTTTCACAACTAGCCGCTGACCTTGTTGACGTTGACCAGAATAATTTGATCGTTGCCTATGAACCAATTTGGGCGATCGGCACTGGAGATACCTGTGCCTCTAGCGAAGCTAATCGCGTAATCGGACTAATTCGTGGTAAGCTTACAAATCCTAACGTCACAATTCAGTATGGTGGTTCCGTCAAAGCTGATAATATTGACGAGATCATGGCTCAACCTGAAATTGATGGTGTGCTGGTTGGCGGAGCAAGTCTTGACCCAGCAGGCTTTGCCCGAATTGTAAATTATCGTTAGTTTTGCCTGTATTGCCTTTTGTTTACAAGTTGTCTATCTAAAGACAGCGATCGCCACAGCCGACATAGCTATAACAAAGCTCATCAAACCATGACAATTGTTTTTACAATTGACTTAGTGAGACGTACTTTGTTATAATTATGTGCTGTTGATTAGAATACACAGCCGCAGATATACCAAATCATCACTTATGCCCACGATCCAACAGCTCATCCGCAGTGAGCGCCAAACCATAAACACCAAAACAAAATCTCCTGCCCTAAAAAGTTGTCCTCAACGCAGGGGAGTATGTACGCGCGTCTACACTACAACACCCAAAAAGCCCAACTCTGCACTTAGAAAAGTGGCACGGGTACGCTTGACTTCTGGATTTGAAGTCACCGCATACATCCCTGGCATTGGGCATAACCTCCAAGAACACTCCGTTGTGATGATTAGAGGCGGTCGTGTAAAAGATTTACCAGGTGTGCGTTATCACATTATCCGTGGCACTCTCGATACTTCAGGCGTAAAGGATCGTAAGCAAGGACGCTCTAAGTATGGCGCAAAACGTCCTAAGCCAGGTCAAGCCGCCGCTGCAAGTACTGGCAAAAAGAAGAAGTAAGAATCATCCGCAAAAGGTTTTAGTAACCATTTAGTAAAATTAGCAATTCATTTTATAAGGTGAATTTAGTACCGTAATGTCCCGTAGAACGAAAGCTTCAAAGCGCATAACCCCCCCTGATTCGGTTTATAACAGCCGTCTTATTAGTATGCTTATCCGTCGTGTAATGTCACGCGGCAAGCATTCTGTGGCTTCTCACATTGTTTATAAAGCCCTTGATACCATTGGCGAACGTACAGGTAATCCACCATTAGAAGTATTTGACCGAGCCATTCGCAATGCTACTCCATTGGTCGAAGTCAAGGCTCGTCGCGTTGGTGGTGCTACATACCAAGTACCTATGGAAGTCCGTACTGACCGTGGTGTCGCCCTAGCACTTCGCTGGTTAGTTCAATATTCTCGTGGTCGTGCTGGACGTAGCATGGTTACTAAACTAGCTAACGAGTTGATGGATGCTGCCAATGAAACTGGTCAAACCATCCGTAAGCGTGAAGAAACCCACAAAATGGCAGAAGCAAACAAAGCATTCGCTCACTATCGTTACTAACACTAACGCTATTAAACTTTAGATTGCCTCGCTATACTATTCTTAATATAAATTCTTAATTCCTGACAAACACGAGGAAACTATTGTGGAACGCTCGATTGCCTTAGATAAGGTACGCAATATAGGTATTGCGGCGCATATTGATGCTGGTAAAACCACAACTACAGAGCGCATTCTATTTTACTCTGGCGTTGTTCACAAAATAGGTGAAGTCCATGATGGAACCGCAACGACAGACTGGATGGCGCAGGAGCGCGAACGTGGTATTACAATTACAGCTGCAGCTATTAGTACCAGTTGGAAAGACCATCGCATTAACATTATCGACACTCCTGGACACGTAGACTTCACAATTGAAGTCGAACGTTCTATGCGTGTACTTGATGGTGTAGTTGCGGTTTTCTGTGCTGTCGGTGGCGTGCAACCCCAGTCAGAGACAGTTTGGAGACAAGCTGATCGCTACAAAGTACCTCGTCTCGTATTCGTCAACAAAATGGATCGCATGGGTGCGAACTTTTTACGAGTAAGAGAGCAAATTCGCGCTCGTTTTGGATCCAATGCTGTACCCATCCAGTTGCCTATCGGTAGTGAAGCAGAACTGGTAGGAATTATCGATCTCGTCAAAATGAAAGCCTACATCTATAAAGATGAAATAGGTAAGGATATCGAAGAAATAGATATTCCTGCTGATTTAGTCGAACTGACCAATGAGTGGCGCGGTAAGTTACTTGAATCAGTTGCCGATTCAGATGACGTTCTGATGGAAAAATACCTTGAAGGCGAAGAACTCACTGAGGAAGAGGTAAGAATAGGTCTGCGCAAAGGAACTTTGAGCGGTTCAATTGTACCGATGACTTGCGGTTCAGCTTTCAAGAATAAAGGCGTACAGCTTTTACTGGATGCTGTTATCGATTATCTTCCTGCACCTAGCGATGTCAAACCAGTTTCAGGTTTGTTACCTAATGGTGAGGAAGCACTTCGTGAAGCCAAGGACGATGCACCAATGTCAGCACTTGCTTTCAAAATCATGGCTGATCCCTATGGTCGTCTAACATTTGTGCGAGTTTATTCAGGCATCTTGAAAAAAGGTTCCTATGCTCTAAACTCCAGCAAAAACAAGAAAGAACGCATTTCGCGCCTGATTATATTGAAAGCTGATGATCGTCAAGAAGTTGACGAACTCAGAGCAGGAGATCTTGGTGCAGTATTGGGGCTCAAAGACACCTTTACTGGTGACACTCTTTGTGACGACAGCTCACCAATTGTTCTTGAAACTCTGTTTATTCCTGAACCTGTGATTTCTGTGGCTGTTGAGCCTAAGACAAAGCAGGATATGGAAAAACTATCCAAGGCTTTGCAGTCTCTTTCTGAAGAAGATCCTACCTTCCGCGTAATGACTGACCCAGAGACAAATCAAACAATTATCTCTGGTATGGGTGAACTTCACCTTGAAATTCTCGTTGATCGGATGAAGCGTGAGTTTAACGTTGAAGCTAACGTGGGTGCTCCTCAAGTTGCTTATCGTGAGACTATCCGCAAAACAGTCACCGATATTGAGGGCAAGTTTGCTCGTCAAAGTGGTGGTAAGGGGCAATATGGTCACGTTGTGATCAATTTGGAACCTACCGAGCCAGGCACAGGATTTGAGTTCGTATCGAAAATCGTTGGTGGTGTAATTCCAAAGGAATTCATTAAACCTTCGGAACAAGGTATGAAAGAAGCCTGTGAATCGGGAATTCTCGCGGGTTATCCTGTGATCGACCTTAGAGCGACCCTTGTTCATGGTTCATTCCATGACGTTGACTCTTCAGAAATGGCTTTTAAAATTGCTGGTTCTATGGCAATTAAGGAAGCTGTAATGAAGGCTCAGCCAGTGCTGCTGGAACCGATGATGAAGGTTGAAGTAGAAACCCCTGAAGACTACATGGGTGACGTAATTGGAGACCTTAGTCGTCGTCGCGGCAACATTATCGGTATGGAAGATACTGCGTCTGGCAAAAGCGTTGAGTCAAGGGTTCCTTTGTCTGAGATGTTTGGTTATTCTACTGACCTTCGCTCGTCAACTCAAGGTAGGGCAAGCTTCTCAATGGAATTTAGCCATTATGAAGAAGTGCCTAGGAATGTAGCGGAAGCTATCATTGCTAAAAACAAGGGCAAAAAAGAGTAGTCCTTTAAAATACTCGACAAATACTCTATAAACTAGAGTAATAATTACCGAAAAAGCTCTACGAACTAGAGTAACAATTACTAAATTTAAGGATAATTACGAAAAAATGGCACGCGCTAAATTCGAGAGAAACAAACCCCACGTCAATATCGGTACTATCGGTCACGTTGACCATGGTAAGACGACCCTAACTGCCGCAATCACGATGTCTTTAGCCGCTGCAGGTCAAGCAACAGCTAAGGCATACGATCAAATTGATGCTGCTCCTGAAGAAAAGGCTCGTGGAATTACGATCAACACTGCTCACGTTGAGTATGAAACCTTAGCTCGTCACTATGCACACGTTGATTGTCCTGGACATGCTGACTATGTTAAGAACATGATCACTGGGGCTGCCCAAATGGACGGTGCAATCCTCCTCGTATCTGCTGCCGATGGGCCTGAACCTCAAACCCGTGAGCACATTTTGCTAGCTCGTCAGGTTGGTGTGCCTAATCTTGTTGTTTTCTTGAACAAAGAAGATCAAATGGAAGACGAAGATGAACTAGTTGAACTAGTAGAGCTAGAAGTTCGTGAATTGCTTTCTTCCTATGACTTCGATGGCGACAATATTCCCATCACTCGTGGTTCTGCATTGAAAGCCGTCGAGCAAATGACGGCTAATCCTAAGACTCAACGTAGCGAAAATCCTTGGGTTGACAAGATTTGGAATTTGATGGATTCAGTTGACTCCTATATTCCTACTCCTGAGCGTGATGTTGACAAGCCTTTCTTGATGGCCGTTGAAGATGTGTTCTCGATTACTGGTCGTGGCACGGTTGCTACAGGTCGGATTGAGCGCGGTACTGTTAAAGTTGGCGATGTTGTTGAGCTTGTTGGTATCACTAATACTCGCACTACAACCGTCACTGGTATTGAAATGTTCAAGAAGAGCCTAGAGCAAGGATTGGCTGGAGACAATGCTGGTCTATTGCTCCGTGGTATCCAGAAGGATGGGATTGAGCGCGGCATGGTTTTGGCTAAGACTGGATCAATTAATCCTCACACTCAGTTTGAAGGTGAAGTTTACATCTTGACTGAGAAAGAAGGTGGTCGTAAGACTCCTTTCTTCGCTGGTTATCGTCCTCAATTCTATGTGCGTACTACTGATGTAACTGGTACTATTGTTACCTTCACAGCAGATGATGGTAGCGATGCTGAAATGGTAATGCCTGGCGATCGCATCAAGATGACAGTTGAGTTGATCAACCCTATTGCAATTGAGCAAGGTATGCGCTTTGCGATTCGTGAAGGTGGTCGTACCGTTGGATCTGGTGTTGTTAGTAAGATTATTGACACTACTCCAGCAGTTGAAGACAAGAAGAAGAAGTAATTATTTTTCTTGAAATAAAAAAGCCTCGCTTTGCGAGGCTTTTTTATTGATTATTGCGGTTTTCATTTTGCCTACGGCAAAATGAAAACTCAAAAAACCTTACTAAGATTGTTTTTTGTTTTCAAATGAGTAATACCAATTCACAAAAGTGTGACTACACTTCTGTGAATTAAAAACCAAACCCTGTAAGGGTTTTAAAAACACAAAATGGCTACGCCATTTTGTGTTTTGGTATAAGCACCCATTTGATAACCGCAATATTTAGTTAAAAATTTCGGCAGGATCTGCGGTTTGCACTTTACGGAGTGATAATGTACCCGAAATAGAACACATAGCAATCGTGAGAAAAAATAATTGCGCAATGCGATCGCTATTAAATTCCATTAACAAACCTGTGGCGTTTTGGGTCAGCTGATACAGAACTGCACAGATCAAAAGAGCTGGCAAAAATCCACAGAGAGATAACAGCAAGGATTCTTGCAAAACTAGGCGAAACAAATAAAAGTTACTGTATCCCATCGCTTTAAGAGTTGCATATTCAGCAAGATGATCGGAGACATCTTTATATAAAACTTGATAGACAATCACCACACCGACAATAAAGCCCATGGTCACGCCTAAACCAAAGATAAAACCAATAGGCGTTGCCTCCGACCAATAATTTAGCTCAAGGTCGATAAATTCTTGTTTGGTTAATATTTTTACGTCTTGATCTAACTGCGATCTCATCGCATCACGAACCGCAATCTCATCCACACCTTTTTCCAACTGGACTAATCCTAAGCTAATATTTCCGACAAGGCGATCGGGGAAAATACGCAAGAAATTTTGTTCACTAGTAATGAATGTGCCATTGGCAGCAAAAGAAACCCCCATAGTGAACAAGCCCCCAATTGTGACGGTGCGGTTTGCAACTTCTTTGAAGAGTATTTTCCCTTGAGCGATCGCGGCTTCATATTCAGAAGCAACCGATCCATAAAAATCTTCTCTCGATCCGCGATCAAACAGGACAACATCAGGAAGCAGAGTTTTATCTAAATCTGGTTTGATATTTGGGAATAGGAATGGATTTGCTTGAGGAGACACACCGACTGCGAGGATATCTTCCTTTACGCCAAGTTCAGAGGCATTCCAGATTGCTAAGCCAATGTACACAGGATAGATAGACTTTACGCCTGTAAAACCACCCGCTTGATAGAGGCGACGGCGAGAGAACTGTTTGAGATTCAACAAGTTGTTAGAGCTAGGATGAATTAGCACCAAATCGCTGCGCAGATTCAGATGCAGCAGAACAGCACTCTTAAATAAAGCATCCCGAAAACCTAGCTGCATTGCAATCAAAATTACTGCAAACATAATGCCCGCAATCGCGATCGCTAGACGACCTTTTTGATAGGTAAGTTGTAGCCAAGCTAAAGGAATCGCCAACATAAAAATCAAAAAATTTGCACAATTTTTACTTTAGCTCTGGGTATCCATGTTTATATGGAAAAGGATAGGCAGTGCGAAGCGCTGCCTATCCTTTTTTAAGATGGAGGTGTGGATTTGAGATATTTATAGAGCCATCCGCACCCACCTAAACAAGTACGCTTATCCTCTTCGGAAACGTTAGTATTCGTTCTTAAATACTCTTGCAACCATTGGCATCCACGCATGAGGAGATTTTCGAGATCGAGATTCCACATAATGATTTTATGATCTTCACCCGATGACACCAAAATCTTGCCGTTGGGACTAAAGCAGACACTGCGCACGGGGCCTTGATGCCCATTAAATGTTCGCAAAAGCGTGCCGTCGCCACTCCAAAATTGAATTGTCGAATCTTCACTAGCGGAAACAATCGATTTCCCGTCAGGGCTAAAACAAACACTAGTGACTTCGGCACTATGACCATTTAAGGTTTTAATTAATTGCCCCTCAATACTCCAAAGTTTCACACTTTGATCCATACTGCCACTAGCAATCATCTTGCCATTGGGATTAAAGCATACCGTATAGACTTCAGCACTATGTCCGTCCAAGGTCCCAAGCAGAGTGCCATCCCAACTCCAAAGATTAATTAATTTGTCTTTGCTAGCTGATGCAAGCATACTGCCATCGGGAGCAAAGTCGATGCTATATACTTCGGCAGTATGTCCTGTGAGGGTCTGTAGCCATTTCCCATCAGCGCTCCAAACTCGGACAGTACCATCGGCACTACAAGAGGCAAATACCTGACCATCGCAACGATAAACAACCTTATAAATCTCCGCACGATGGGCGCTAATTGTGTCAATTAAAGTTCCATCAGTTCTCCATATTTTGATACTGGCATCGGCAGCGGCAGTCAGAATAGTAGAACTGTCTGGGCTAAACGTAACACAATTAACTTTGCCGTTATGCCCTTCTAAGACTGCTTCAAGCGTGCCATTGGCATTCCAGAGGTTGACAGTTTTATCTTTGCAAGTAGATGCCAAAAACTTAGAGTTGGGACTAACTGCTACAGAGATAACTTCATCTGTATGCCCCATTAATGTTCGTAAAGGCGTTCCACGAATTGCCCAAAGTTTTACAGTGGTGTCTCTGCTTGCTGAGGCAAGAGTTTTGCCATCGGGACTGAATGCAACGCTATGAACAACATCACCATGTCCTTGGAAGGTATACTGTAAGCCTTGTTCAATATCCCAAACACGAATTGATCGATCAAATCCACTGGAAGCGATCGTGTGATTGTCATGACTAAAGGCAACACTCCAGACTTTGTCTGAATGTCCATAAAAAGTTTTAAGTAAAATTCCATCCGATCCCCACATTTTTACAGTGCGATCGCGGCTTCCAGAAACAATTGCTAAACCGTTAGGGGCATAGGCAACACTTTCGACGAAGCTGTCATGACCGCGTAGATGTCTGAGTTTTACACCAAGGGTATTCCAAACAATTAAACTGCGATCGGCACTACCTGAAACTAAAGATTTACTATTAGGATGAAATGCTACACAGGTAACCCAGCGATCGTGACCGCCGCGTAAAGTGCGAATCATCGTACCATCATTTTTCCAGAGTCTAACGGTCGTATCTTCACTTGCCGAGGCAATCATCTCACCATCATGGCTGAAACATACATCTAAAACTGGCCCTTCATGTCCTCTTAGAGTGGCGATCGGTTGGGAAGCAAATTTACCCTCCGCAGATTCGTCTCGGTTCCAGATCTTAACCATATTGTCACGACTACCTGAGACTAGCTGGTTGCCGTTTGGACTAAAGGCGACACTGGTTACCCAATTGGTATGACTTGTTAAGGTTTGTAATAAAACTCCTAAGGCATCCCATATTTTGATGGTGCGATCGCTGCTAGCCGAAGCAATCAACTTACCATCGCGGGAATAGCAAACTTTATTAACCCAAAAACCATGTCCTTCAAGACGATTAAATTCATGAGTGCCGTAGACAACCTGTTCCAACGCAGTAATGGCGCGGATTTGAGTGTTGGCACGAAGATTTTCGAGGGTACTCTCTTCAACTTGTGTTGTGAGGCGCTTAAGCTGGACACCACCAATTACGCCAGCAATCATTGCTTCAATATGATTGTTAGAAAGAAATAGTGCTTCTGAAGAAATGGTGTAAGCAACAATTTTTTCATTGATTTCGCCCATCTCAGCAATTATGCGCTGACGGCGCTCAGCATCTAGGCTTTTTTCTAGCTCTTGACTTAGTTTTTCGAGGCGATCTGCATCAGCGGCACGAGCTGCCATCAATTGTTCGCGCTCATTGACCCTTTGAGAAGCCTCCAAAAAATTAAGATCAATTCTAGGTAATTCTGGTTGTCCTTCTGCCCAAGCTAGGGATTCAGCAAGACGTGTCCCTCTCAATAAGCAAGATTCATCGATTTCTTCAGAGCGTTGCCATGCTTGTAAAGACTCAAGATAAGGACAGTTACGCAGTTCAGAAAACTTAACTTTGGTTTTAAGTTTGATTACTACGATCGAAACATCATCGTCAGGAAACTCTAGCTCTGAGAATTGATCAAGGGCTACCTTTAATCCTTGTAATATATCTTTTGCTGGATATTTTGCTAGTTCAATTACAGTTTTGCGAAGTGGTGAAATATCATTGCCGCGAGATCTTCCAAATTCCTCTCCTGATGGACTAGTGGCTTCAAATAGTCCATCACTAAAAAAGATCGCGATATCTCCTTCATTAAGCGATCGCGAAGTGGCTTTGTAGGTGGCACTATCAAAACGACCCAGTGCGATCGCAGGGTTGACAACTTCTTCGCAAGTATCAGTCTCAGCTCGATAAATTAATGGACCTGGAATGCCAGCATTACCTAAATGCAGCTCATAGGTAAAAAGGTTAAGTGCGCCATAGCAGAAGGCGATCGCATCATCAGTGCCGCTTTTGCATAGCAATTGATTTAAAGAATTGAGCATTGAGGCTGGATTTTGCAACCTGCCTTGCTGTCCATAGGCATCAAGCTGTCCTTTAAATAAAGCAGCATGGATTGCCCCAGCAACTGACTTGCCTGAAGAATCTGCGATCGCAACGGCTAATGTCCCTGACTGCTCTAAAAACTGATAATAATCGCCACCAAGATCTACTGCTGTCCATACTTCCGCAGCAATATCTAGCCCAGGGTAAGCAGGCAAGCTTTGTGGCAATAAGCTTCTTTGTAATAATCTGCCACTTGATAGGTCATTGGAAGTTTCATTTAACTGCATACACTGATAGGCAGAGCGATCCTCAGAACAATTATTGTTAGCACAGACATCAAATATTTGTATCAGTCAAACCATTTATTTACAAATAGTTCCCAAAAATCCTGTGCTATGCACACAGAGAATCATACTCCCTAAGCTAGGGTAACTTCATACAAATATGGCAGTTTCCTGTAAAGTTAAGACTTAAAGCTCATAAAGTCAAATTTAGTCACACTCAAGAGTTTCGCGAGTCATTCTTCCAGTCACAGGGTTTTGTCCTTTCGCTGATAGACAGAGCTTGAGACGAACTGGTGGACGTAAATCCACATCCGTAAAGTCTGCCCCCTCAATTATCACGTTATTGAAAGAAGTACCGTAAGCAAATGAACCTTGAATTACGGCATTGGTTAAGTTTGCCTTATCAAGGCGAGCATTATCAAGCGTGCTATAGCTGAGATTTGCTCCTGTCAAGTTTGCCTCTTTCATATTGGCGGCAAAAAAACTAACTCCTTGCGCGTCAGCATTCACAAATGAGGTATTTCGCAGATCAGATTCATTGAACTGATAGCCTTGAAGCGATCGCTCTGAAAAGTCAGCGCCTTGAAGAAAAGCTTTCACATATACATCAGCCAAAACTGGATTAGCGCCTGTCAAGATTAGAACTAGACATAGCAGCATATTTATTGCATTGAAAATAATATTGCGTAAGGTAAAAACTGTGATTTTCATAATTTTGATGATAGCTGAGTCTTACTCACTTCTCAGGCAGCAATTCCCATTATAAAAATCGGTTTATTGAAAGCACGCCTGCGGCGTGCTTTCAATAAACCGATTTTGGTGTTTCCAGCGCCAAAGGCGCTGGAAACACCAAAATCGGTTTCATAATGAGTCTTACTAACTTCTCAGTAAATAATTAGTGGTACATGGCAAAGCTATGCATCACTAATTATTCACTTTATAACACCTATTCTTTGCGTGAGAAGGGAAGTAATATCAAGTTTATGGCAAAAGAAGTAGGCGATCGTGGGGAGATACTTGTAGCCCAACTGCTAAAAGCAAATGGGTGGGAAATTTTAGAAACCCAGTGGCGCTGTTATTGGGGGGAGTTAGATTTGATTGCTTGCGATCGCCAATGGTTGCTATTTATTGAAGTAAAAACCCGTAGCGATCGCAATTGGGATGCTGATGGCAGTTTGGCGATTACCCCTAAGAAACAAGCCAAACTAATTAAATCTGCTTCTACATTTTTAGCGCAAAATCCTCAACTATCTGCACTAGCCTGTCGGTTTGATGTTGCCCTAGTGCGTCGCACAACATCAGCAAATTTTTGCTTGCAGACATATATCGAACAAGCTTTTGTCGCATAGTTACATAACCCAGAAAAGAGGATGCGGCGCTTCGCACCGCATCCTCTTTTCTGGGTTATAAAAAACTTGGTTGATTTTGTTCAACAAAATCTGGACATTGCTCTCTTAGCCCTAAAGCTGCAATATATTTGGGAATAGCTTGATCAATTGTGTAGTGGCGCTCTAGTAATTTGCGGGCATTCTTACCAAGCTTTTCTTGAATATGCGGATTATCAGCTAGCCAGCAAATATAATCTGCTAATTCCTGTGCATCACCATTCTCAAAACAATTACCGCAATTACCTTCATCCACAATTTCTCGCAGATAATTATCTTTGGGACAAATCACTGCCACAGGTTTTGCAGCAGCTAAAATACCATAAATTCTTGAAGGGGCGATCGTATCGCCAACGTTTGGCAAAATACTCACTAACGAGAGATCGCAGGCAGTCAATGAGTATGGCAAAACTTCTCGATCTTGGTAAGGCAACTGCATCACATTAGGCAATTGACCTGAAGCGATCGCTTGTTTAATAACCTGAGAACCTACGCCGTTACCAATAAATACAAATTTGATATCAGGACGATTCATCAGTAATTGAGCACAATTGAGGAGCGTTTGACTATCATGGCAACGTCCCAAATTACCTGAATAAAGAACAACAAAGCAATCAGTTAACCCATATAGTTTGGCAAACCAATTTTCTGATTTAGCGATTGGGATAATAAAGTTAGGGTCAGCCCAGCTATGAATAACATGAATCTTGTCTGCGAGATTTTTATGTTTTTTGATCAATAGCTGCTTCATCGGCTCACTGAGAACGATCAAGGATTCTGATCTATCCCAAACCTTACGGTTTACAAATTCCCAAAATTTGACTATCCAATGATCAAGAGCAACTACTTTTAAGCGTACGGCTACTTCGGGATAAACGTCATAAATAATGCAGCTATAGGTATGACCAAAAAATTTATTGTAAAACCATCCAATTAATCCCAAAAATGGTGGCGCAGAAGTTAATACTAAATGTGATCCCCGAATATCTTTACTAAGACACTTAACTACACATCGCACGATAAATAAGACGCTGCCCAAAACCTTGTTGCGAATGCGTTTAGACATCAAATGAATAGAGCCAGTACGCCTCACAAATACACCGTTATCATGTTCTTCGTGCCTTACATCTGTCTGTCTAAACGCATATCCTGGCATCCCAGTAAACACACTTACTTCAAATCCTCCTTGTGCCAATGCCCCTGCTAAGTCATATATAAATTGACCAGTTGCTGCATTGGAGTTTGGAAAAAATTGAAGCAAAAAATGGATGAACGGCACATTAAGAGATGCCCAAATATTGGGCATGAGAAATCGAAGCACTAATGATTTAGGAGTACTAAGATAGTAGTATTTGCCA
>JBIKYZ010000274.1:0-6269 GCA_044354985.1 Pseudanabaena sp.
GGCAAATACTACTATCTTAGTACTCCTAAATCATTAGTGCTTCGATTTCTCATGCCCAATATTTGGGCATCTCTTAATGTGCCGTTCATCCATTTTTTGCTTCAATTTTTTCCAAACTCCAATGAAAGGGCACTCTGCCGATATTCGCTGTATCAGTATTAGTCCAAATGGCGAATTTATTGCCTCTGGCAGTGGTGACAATATTTTGAAGTTATGGCACGTTCAGATTGATCGCGAGCATAGCGAAAACCCGATCGCGATCGCAGAGGTGTTTTCGATTGAAGCGCATTCTAGTGCCATCCGCAGTGTTAACTTCAGTCATGATGGAACTCTCTTAGCATCAGGTAGCGCTGATCGAAACATTAAGATCTGGAATCTGCATGGTGATAAGCTGCGAGTCTTTAAAGGACATACCGATCCAATCCGTTCCGTCAGTTTCAGCCCCGATGGCAAAACTCTGCTCTCAGCGAGTCTTGATAGCACTGTGCGTCTATGGCAGATTGAAGACAGGAATCAGCAAACTCTGTCTGGACATAGTGCAGCAGTTCGCAGTGTTGCGTTTAGCCCTAATGGGTTACGGCTTGCTTCAGGTAGTCTTGACGATCAAATAAAGATTTGGGATTTACATGGTAATGAGTTGCAAACCATTGTCCACGATAACGACATTCTCAGCGTCTGTTTTAGTCCTGATGGGAATAATCTCTTAGTTGGGAGCGGTGATAGCGTTATTTCCCTTTGGGCTTTAGGTACTTCCAGTCATCAGCTTTTACAGACTTTTGCAGGGCATAGTACTGCTGTCTGGACTGTAGACTTTAGTGCGGATGGACAAAAGATTGTCTCTGGTAGTAGCGATAAATCTGCTAAGTTGTGGAACATTGATGGAACGGAACTAGCTACGTTGAAAGGACATAAGTCTACAGTGTGGACGGTGCGCTTTAGCCCTGACGGTCAGAAAATCATTTCTGGTAGTGGCGACGATACGATCAAACTATGGAGTATTGATGGTACAGAACTGCAAACCTTGCGGGGTCATCGCGGCGCAGTTTGGAGTGTGTGTTTTAGTCCAGATGGGCAGCATATTCTTTCGGGAAGTGGTGATAGTACGCTTAAACTCTGGAACCTTGAAGGTCAGTTGTTACAGACTTTTCGTGGACATGATGCGGGTATCTGGACTGTAAGTTTTAGCCCTGATGGAAGGAGTATTATTTCGGGAAGTAGTGATAATACGATCAAGCTATGGAGCATTGATGGCAAAGAATTACAAACTTTCCCATGTCCAGAAAGTACGCCAATTAGTCTTTGTTTCCGCCCTGATGGTCACGGCTTTGCATCTGGTCATGGCAGTAATGTCATTGGCTTATGGGATCTTGATCTGCCTGATCTAATTACACAAGGCGATGCTTGGTTACAGAACTATCGCGATCGCGAATAGTTTGCTCAGTCCTTACGCATTGTTACTTTAACGGTGCAAACATTTACACCTAACGATTGCTATCAATTCCATATAGAGACTTCACTGAAGTCTTTGATAAAAAGTAAAGAGTATAGAGTCCCAATATTGTTCCCACAGGGAAAAAGTAAAGTTCAAACTGAGCCATTTTCTTGACAAACCAATATCTTCTTATTTGGGATAAGAAATAACCTGAAGCAATCAGACAAATAGATAGAGTCAGTAAAACACCCAGTCCAACGGCAAACACAACTACTGCGAGAATAGGATTTGATGAAGATGGTGATGAATTTTGTGGATTTAGCAGTATAGAAATAATTCCTTTTATGCTAAAAAAAACAACAAATAAAGAAACCATCATAAACATGCTTCCATACAAATAGTGACAGATTGAGAGTATATTTAATTGCTTTAGATCTTTGCTATTTTTTTGAGTCATAAAAATACTACTGTGATTGGGAAACTTAGCACCTTTAGCTCTAAGAAGTAAGCAAGCGTTGCAATTTGCTTTTAGTCTTAGGTTTCTCAATCTCTTCAGTGCTGAGAGGATATTAGTTCTAATATATAACCAATTCAAGGAAAAGAGGAAATGCTCTACCCAAAATCCAGGGCAACCGCATAAAAAAGTGAATAAAATGGCGTTTAGAAATTCGGCGTTGTTGGACTTTATCTAACTTGGACTACCTGACTCAATTGACTTTATGGTCTGGTTTACAGACTTATGTTACGTGGAAGAAATTCCTGTCATCGCATAGGTCTGAGGCTGGCACGGGGGGATTGCCCATACAGAACATGAATTGTTTCAGGTAGGGGGCAATCCCCCCGTGGTTGCCCAGTCACGCTAGAAGCTCAAAACATTGTATATCAATAATCTTGATTTCATCCTGATTTCATAGTTGTATGAGAGATTGAGATTACAGACACTTACTCTCGATAATTGACTTCATGCTCAGTGCCTTCATTAAATGGGCGATCGCCCGTCGTTGGTTGGTTATATTGGGGGCAATGATTCTCACCATTTGGATTTTTCGTACCATTATCCAAATGCCCTTGGATGTATTCCCACCCTTTGCACCACCACAAGTCGAAATTCAAACTGAAGCAGCAGGATTAGCCCCTGAAGAAGTAGAGTCTTTGGTGACATTGCCGATTGAGAGCGCCATTAATGGCACGGCTGGAGTAAGTGCGGTGCGTTCATCAAGTGCCGCCAGCATCTCAGTGGTGCGCGTGATTTTTAACTGGGGAACTGATATTTTTCAGGCTCGACAATTGGTAACGGAGCGATTACAAGCAGCTCGAAGTAAATTGCCTGCATCCGTGGAAACTCCTCAAATCGCTCCCATTAGTTCACCGATTGGTACGATTCTCACCTATGCTTTTACTTCTAAAAGTAATGACTTGATGGAAGTGCGGCGATTTGTTGATTGGCAAGTTACAAATCGATTGCTAGCGGTGTCTGGAGTTGCCCAAGTGATTGTATTTGGGGGCGATGTGCGGCAATATCAAGTTTTAGTAGCTCCTGAAAAATTGCAGGCATTTAACGTGTCATTGCAAGAGGTATCGGATGCGGTGGCGGCAGCAAACGTGAATGCTGCGGGTGGTTATTTGATTACGCCCGATCGCGAAAAATTGATTCGAGGTATTGGGCGAATTGAGGATATTGAAGCTCTCAAACAATCGGTGATTACGTCTCGTAATGGTGTGCCAGTGAAGATTAGCGATATCGCTGATGTCAAAATTGGTGCAGCCGTGAAGCGAGGTGATGCCAGTGTGAACACCGAAAAAGCGGTCGTGGCAATTATCAATAAACAGCCGCAAGCGGATACGCCCACTGTCACCCGTGCCGTCGAAGCTGCCATGAATGAGGTGAAGGCAGGTTTACCCGCAGACATTAAAATTGCTACTACATTTCGTCAAGAAGCTTATATCGAAGCATCGATTGAGAATGTACAGGAATCCTTAATCGAAGGCAGTATTATCGTTGCCCTAATTTTGATTCCATTCTTGATGAATTGGCGGAACTTAGTAGTATGTTTGGCAGCTTTACCTTTGTCTTTATTAATTGGGGTATTGCTCCTTAACTGGCTAGGACAGGGTCTGAATACAATGACTTTAGGCGGTTTGGCTGTGGCGATCGGTTCGGCGGTGGATGATGCGATCGTTGATGCCGAAAATGTCTACCGTTGTCTGCGGGAAAACAAACATTCCGATCATCCTAGACCAGTTTTAGAGGTGGTTTTTGATGGCTGTCAAGAAGTGCGCGATTCGGTATTTGGAGCCACTGTTATTACAATTGTTGTATTTTCACCAATCTTTGCGCTCACTGGTGTGGAAGGAAGTATTTTTATTCCGATGGGGTTGGGCTATTTAGCCGCAGTATTAGCATCTAGCTTTGTAGCCCTCACAGTCACGCCTGCCCTCTGTGCGATTTTGCTACCTCATGGACATCTGCCTGAACGAGAACCTTGGGTAGCGAGGTTTTTCAAAAAACTTTATCTGCCACTCATCAAATTTGCGATGCAGCGATCGCAGATCATTATTGGTATTGCGGCGGCGAGCTTACTGATTTCTGCGATCGTAGTTCCGTCCTTTGGTCGCATCTTTCTCCCCGAATTTCAGGAGCAATCGCTAGTCAATACATTACTGCTCTATCCCGGCTCATCCCTAGAAGCAACCAACAGCGCTGCCTCAGTGCTAGAGCATAAGCTGAAAGACAATCCTAAATTCCAAAGCATTCAAGTGCGCTCTGGCAGGGCGGAAGGTGATGCTGATGCCGCAGGGGTGAACTTGGCGCATGTCGATGTGGAGTTGAGCGAGACAGGCATGAAGGATCGCAAGTCAAGCATAGATTTATTGCGCCAAGAGTTTGGGAAGGTGATCGGTGCGGCTCCAAATGTGGGCGGATTTATTTCGCATCGAATGGATGAAGTGTTGTCTGGAGTCAGAAGTGCGATCGCGGTTAAAATTTTTGGTTCTGAACTAGAGCAACTTCGCACTTTAGGACAGCAAGTAAATGATGTCATGCGATCAATTGAAGGTGTGGTCGATCTGCAACTCGAACCACAGATTCCCATAGAACAAATTCAAATTAAATTCGATCGCATCACGGCGGCAAGATATGGTTTAACCATTGGCAGGCTTTCAGAAACAGTTGAAACAGCTTTAAATGGAAAAGTAGTTTCCCAAGTTCTGGAACAACAGCAAACCTTCGATCTTGTCGTATGGTTGAAACCTGAAGCCCGCCAAAGCTTAGATGCGATCGGGAATCTGATGATGGATACTCCCACTGGCAATAAAATTCCATTGGCGCAAGTTGCCAAAGTTATCGATGGCAAGGGCGCAAATACGATTAATCGTGAAAATGTATCGCGATTAATCGTCGTGGCGGCAAATGCACAGGGGCGAGATTTGCGATCGGTCGTGAATGATATTCAGGCAAAAGTGAAACAACAGGTGCAGATTCCTGCGGGTTATTACATCCAATATGCGGGACAATTTGAAGCTGAAGGAAGAGCCTCGCAAAATATTGTGCTATTTAGCGCGATCGCCTTCGTGGTGATTACAGTAATCATGTATCTCTCAGTCAAATCAGTTGCCTCCACTGTGATGATTATGATTAATCTGCCCCTAGCCATGGTGGGGGGGGTGATTGCTGTGGCACTGACGGGTGGCGTTTTGTCGATCGCTTCACTTGTGGGGTTTGTGACTTCATTTGGAGTCGCAACCCGCAATGGTCTATTGCTAGTAGACAACTACAACACCAAATTTGCGTCAGGAATGCCCTTGAGAGACCTGTTGATCCAAGGATCAATGGAACGACTCAACGCCATCCTGATGACTGCGCTCACTTCCGCACTAGGATTAGCGCCCCTAGTTGTGGCAGGTGGTGCGGGTAAGGAATTACTGCAACCCCTATCCATCGTGGTTTTAGGTGGTTTATTTACTTCCACTGCGCTCACCTTGCTCGTACTTCCAGCGATCTACTCTCGGTTCTGGAAATATCTCGTACCCAAGCCAAAATCATCTATCAACATATAAGAATTGATGTGCGGCTTTGCCGCGCAACACTAAACAACTAAATGGAGCTTATTACTATGCGATCGCTACAATCTTTAAAATCTCTCACGCTCTTATCAGGACTAATCATTGCGATCGTAGCTTGTTCTAGCCCTACCCCAGAGACAAAATCATCGCCTTCCAATCCTATCTTAACCCCAGCTAATACCAGCGAACCAACCAAAGCTACTGCACCAAAAAATATTGACAAAGCCAGTGAGAAGCCCAGTGATAAAACCAATGAGAATGATGGCAAACCGAATCAAGGCGGACAAGTTGTCGAAGTTGGTGCATATCATTTGGAATTGGTCTCTATAAACGAAGATGGTGGTGTCCATATCGATCTCTTTTTGCAAAATGGTAGTGACCATTCACCAATTCCTGATGCTAAAGTGAGCGCACAAGTGCAACTTCCTAACGGCACAAAAAAATCTTTGGATATGCCTTATAAAGAGGACGGAAAACATTATGGGGCATTGTTATCGGAAACAATTGCAGGGGAATACAAAGTCGTGATACTTAGCGAAATTAAAGGTGAGAAGATCAATGGTAGATTTACTTTTAAGCGATAAGGGTTTTGTAATGTGCGGTGCAAAGCGTCGGACATTACACCAGAAATAAACTATGCGAATTCTATTAGTATTGGACTTTGGACAAGATTGAAGCAAAGAAAGAGCGGGATTAAGCGAAAAGGGATAATGAGAGTTTCAACTTTCAACCGAAAACAAATCATTATCCCTAAACCCATTATGCCAATAATTGT
>JBIKYZ010000275.1:0-6265 GCA_044354985.1 Pseudanabaena sp.
ACCGCAGACCGAGAATTTGTGGGGGAAGAATGGTTTGATTACTTGATTAGTGACCCATGTACCCGTTTTCGTATCCGTATTCGTAAAAACACCTTGCTTGACGATGGGCAGAAACAACTACGGGCTGCCGTTTGTTTCCAAGACCTCCAAGTTGGTCAATCAAAAGTATTGTCCAAGCCCAGACTAGTTTGGCAACATTGGCTTTATATTGCGGCGATGCGTCTGGAGGATGGCGATTTACTAATTGTCGCTACCGTTCATGACCCTAATACCGCTATTGCTGACTATGCTAAGCGTTGGGCGATTGAGACTTTGTTTGGTTGTTTTAAATCCCGTGGATTTTGTTTGGAGGCGACTCATCTTCAAGACCCTGAACGCCTTTCTAAACTAATTGCTTTATTAACTCTGGCTCTATGTTGGGCTTTTTCTTCTGGGCTTTGGCTTGCTCAGCTCAATCCCCTCAAACCTAAAAAGCACGGTCGCTTACCTAAAAGCATTTTTCGTCGTGGTTTTGATTTCCTGCGTCACTTCATCTTTGACCTTCATCTCAATTCCGAGGCTTTCTTCAACTCCATTAAATTTTTGTCCTGTACTTAGTAGAATGATTTAACTGATTTTACGATCTTATTTACAATTTATAGTTGTTTTGAAATCAAAACACCGTTTTCTTGGCTTGTGATGTAGGCAGTATATTTTAATACAACTAGTTAACAATTAAGAGGCAGAACCATTTGAACACAAAAATTGCTTATGCCTCAAAGCTGCTTTCGTAAGTGCTTCATTTGGTTTAGGAGCATTGAGTAAACTATTAATAAAAATTTTACTTTCTTCAAGGCTAAGTTTAAAGCATTGAATCTCCTCTGGGTTAGAATTTTGTGAATTCATGATTTTAGGTGAATTTCTTATCTTGTAGCATAGAAATTATTATATTAAACAATTATTTACTGCTTAATACAATAATTTCCTCGTTTTAAGCATCTGAGTTAATAACTTCATCAATAATAAAAGATTCCGCATCAATCACATCAGGAACAACTGTTGCAACCAACAAATCAGACTCACTAATACTTGGCAACTTCTTGCGAGATAAATCCATTGCTTCTAAACATTGATTAATACCAGAAACAGCATCGTTATAAGTAGCAATATTTTTCTCCACGGCAAGTTGTAAGCTACGATTTTTATCAAGCTTTACCTGAGCTTCCTTCTCCAATGTTTGCGCCAGATAATCACGCGCATGATCATACTGTTGCAAAATTGTATCCGATTGTTTCTCTGCACTTGCTAATAAATGCGTACTCAAAGTTTGATTAATTGACTGGCGGAAAGTGCGGATAATTGTGTCCTTAACCTTCAGTTCAAAATCAAGCTTCAACAGTTGACGAATAGCAGGTTCTGCTTCGATCATACTCTGATAGTCATATCCACGACAAGCTTGTTGCAAGGTTTGACGCAATTGGTAGATCGAATTTGTTCCTTCAGCATAAAACTCAGGACGTTCGCGCACATAGCGATCGCATTCTGTCCGCGCTTCATTAATCAAAGCGTCAGCAGCGGTTAGAGCTAGTTTTTCCAAACGTGCTTCAATGCCCCCATCATTGCCTAGCAAGCGATAGAGTTCCCGATAATATTCTGTTTTTTTGATCGACTCAATCAAATTCTGAAAGAAATTTTCGACAATCCTTTGAGAATTTTCTACCAAAACATCTTCTAGCTCATTAGCTAAATAGTAGAAGCCTTCAGCCAAAATCCCCATTACAGGTACGACAGAGTTGCGGCGGTGACTAGCTTGAGCGCGTTGATGCACATCTGCAACCGAGAAATAACCAATCAACTCATCCAATCGCCGCACCATATTTTCCTTGAGCTTGCGATAATCTGCCTCCAAACTCTGATTTTTATTGCTAGCTACAGCATCATTTAGCTCATGGGCAATATGTTCACGCAAGCGATCGCCTATCTGCTTTAAATCATGACCAAGTTTTTGTAGCTCCTGTAGCTTGATGGCGGCGATGTCACGAGGTTGGCTCTCTAGTTTATGCCATGTTTCCAAATAAAACTGGCGCAACGCAATACAAATCGGTTGTAAGTCATCAGCAAGATCGGCAAATAGCAGTGGGCGCTTCTCATTCGTTAGGTAATGCGTAATTGCAGAACGAAATTCTTCAATACCACTATCCTTAATTAACTGCTCGATCAACTCTGTTCCCAGACTGCTAAGCAATCGCACATACTTCTCATTCTTCACACTGGTTTGCAAAACACTGTAAGGAATTGAGAATTTTTCAATATCTAATTTGCCAGAAACTAGACAATAACTATTAAATTCATTAACAAATTGTGGTGTATCTTCTTCCCCACCTACAGATTTGACGCTTTCGGCAAATATCGAATCAAGTCCAAAGCGATCGCTGATACTCGTTTTTTTTATCTGACTGCCATAAAAGCCCAGTAAACCACTAGTTTTATAGATTCTTGAACTATTGCGAAACTGACTTGAAATGGTTTGATTGAGGCGCTGAAGCAATTGACTATTCATCCAAGTCTCGTCAATACGATTGAATACATAGAAAACACGATCGCGAATTCCTGCATTATTTTGAATCCTCTCACTCAGTTCTGTCTCCTCAGAAGTCAGTTCCCCCGTTGAGGCAGTTTTGAGTACAAATATTACCGCCGAAGTATTAGGATTCTCAATCTTCTCAAAAGTTAAAGCCGCATCTTTCTTAACAGGTGCATCAATCCCTGGGGTATCGATAATCACATTGCCATCTTGTAAAAGGGGATGATTGCAATAATATTCCACCCGTTTGAGAACGGCGCTATTAGCTCCTCGCCTTGCATAGTCAGCAGCTTTTTTGAGATTGTCAAAACCAAACTGTTCCATGGAGTAGGTTGCATTTGCTGTCGAACTAATGCGATCGCGGTTATTCGTAAAACCTTCTAGCAACAGATTCAAAGCATCAGCATCTTTGGCTCGTTTTGATTTGCTCTTGCCACCTTCTTGTTCGATTACACCAAGAGCCAAGGTTTGCAACTGCTTGAGTGCCTCAGGCTGATTAATATTTATAGGCGCAACTTGTCCAATTAGCTGAGAAAGTGCTTGTACCTGCTCGCGTACTTCCACTTCACTGAGGAAAGTTAACACAACCCGCTCTTCCCCAGTTTTGGCAAAGGCAATTTTACATTCTGTCCCAGTTGCATGTCCCTCGGCACTGTACAGTAATTCCCGTTCTAGCAGCGCATTAATTAGCATTGATTTACCTGCGCTAAAAGCCCCCGCAAATACAATCTCAAAAGTTGGTGCGATCGCTTTCCTTAAAGAAGACTGCACAACGCTACCGTCCTGCTGCGATCGTAAATTTGGCTCCTGCTGCAAAAGTTGTAAGATGGCTTCAACCTGCGCTTGTAAATCCTGACATTGTGGAAAAAGAGTAAGCAGAGTCATGCAAGCAGATCCTTGATTTAAGAAAATTTAACGCTATAACCTAAATATATCATCTATACACCCGTTAAATTACAGCAATTCAACGGATATAAAAATAGAAAGGCTGCGCTTCGCGCCGCCTTTCTATTTGTGGTTTTATCAGGATAAATCAACGCATTAGATATGGTGTTTGCGGTTTGTTTTCTTCGTCTTGGTAATTGCAGATATTAGTTTCTGAGCGATAGATATATTCAACATCTTCAGTGGACAATACAAGTTCTAGATAGAGTTCTCCCATCCATCCACGAATTTTGCTGAGTTGAAAGAAAAGCTGAAACTGTTGAGCACTCAATAATTCTTGGGTTCTGGCTATTTGTGTAGGTGTCATAGTAGTCCCCCTCAGTCTGGATAACATTTTTGCTTGTCACTATTGTCGATGCGATCGCTAAATTGATTTGTGATTCAATCAATGGAAAACTAAGGATCTTGAACACTTAAAATCACGACTGCAATTACAGTAATTAACGATCTAGATCATTACTGAGATGTGATCTCATGAATTTGTTAAGGTTTTACTGTGTATAGCAATGAAAGTTTTGCTGAGGACATAAAGCCCAAAAGATAAGGTGGCGGCGCTTCGCGCCGCCACCTTATCTTTTGGGCTTTGAGGACAAGTAGGGATTTCGCAAAGCGAAATCCCTACTTGTTTATAGACTTGGATAGTCGGTGTAACCTTTCTCATCGCCACCATAGAAGGTATTGCGATCGGGTGTATTCAAAGGTGCATTGGCAGCAAAACGCTCTACAAGATCGGGGTTAGCGATGTAGAGACGACCAAAAGCAACTAGATCAGCTGCACCAGATGCGATCGCAGCGTTTCCAGTCTCAAGAGTATAACCACCCGCAGTAATAATCGTGCTATTAAAAATCGGACGGAAGAAGTCAGCACCAAGATCGGGTTGATCTTCAGCAGAGCCAAATCCTTCGACTCTGGGCGCAACTAAATGCAAATAGGCAAGATTAAAGCGGTTTAGTTCCTTAACTGCATATCCAAAAGTTACAGTGCGATTGGAATCATAAACGCTTCCAAATGTGCCACTAGGAGAAAGTCTCACACCTACGCGATCGCTACCCCATACATTTACAATTGCTTCTGTTACTTCTAATAATAGACGAGCACGATTCTCGACAGAACCACCATAAATATCAGTGCGCTGATTGGTATTGTCTTGCAAAAACTGATCCAAAAGATATCCATTGGCACTGTGAACCTCTACGCCATCAAACCCAGCTTCTAGAGCATTCTTTGCACCGAGGCGGTATTGTTCGATGATTTGAGGAATCTCTTCTAATTCCAAAGCGCGAGGCGTGACATAAGGCTTCATGCCTGTATAAGTAAAGACTTCTCCTTCGGGTGCGATCGCTGATGGAGCCACGGGCAATTCTCCATTAGGCTGAAAATCTGGATGCGAGATCCTGCCTACATGCCAAAGCTGCAAAAAGATTTTTCCGCCCTTTGCATGAACTGCGTCGGTAACCAATCGCCATCCTGAGACTTGTTCATCAGAATAAATTCCTGGAGTATTCGGATATCCTTGACCCTGAGGACAAACCTGCGTCGCTTCGGTGATTAGCAATCCTGCCGAAGCCCGTTGCTCATAGTGCAATGCATTTAAAGCTGTGGGGACATTGCCAGCAGCTGCGCGATTGCGCGTTAAAGGAGCCATCACAATCCGATTGGGCAATGTATAACGACCGAGCTTAACCGAAGAGAGAAGAGGAGTGCTCATAGGAATAATGTGAAGTTGTCTAAATTTCTATTGTTCGATTATATACGAACAATAGAAATTTGCACAACCTCGTGGGATAATTAAGTTAGTAAAATAGTTTCGCTATTTTTTTGCTAATTTAATATTTGCCTGTTCAGTCTTTTGTAATGCGTCAATATCAACATCCCGATCGCGACAATATTTCTTTAACCGATGTTCTCTATGGACTCAGCGATCCAACGCGCTTACAAATTGTTAAAATGTTGGCATCCAAAAAAGAGATTACCTGCGGCGAATTTTGTCTGGAAATGAGTAAATCCACACAATCTCATCATTATAAGGTTTTGCGAGATACAGGGCTTATGTATACGCGATTAGAGGGAACTCAGCATTATAATTCTTTGCGCCGAGAGGATTTAGATGCAAGATTTCCCAATTTACTAGATTCTATTTTGGATGCTATCAAGTAGAATCTTTACGAAGTGTAGTTTTTGTTAATATTATTAATCATTAGCGCCCATAGAATAGAAAGAATAGAACTTTAGATACTGTCTTACTGACTGATGTTACGTGGAACGCAGATGATGAATCTCCTACTGCTAGCGTGACAGGGAAAGTACGGGGGCATTGCCCCTACCTGTACAATTTTAGAACTAGTAGATACTGTCTTAAAAGTCAACAAGTAAATGGAAAAGAATGTGGTCAGTGTGCCACAGCTATTTTTGTTCAAATTCGCAACAGAATTTATGTTAAGAGTTTTACTACGCAAAACTCTTAACATAAATTCTGTTTTTAGTAGAAAGCTTTATTTAGTCAAAGTCAACAGAAAGTCTGGGTTAAATGGTTTCTGAGATTTGAGTACACCAAAGACTTGACGCAAAAGCTTGTGCATAGCAGCACCAACAATCGACATTTTCGATTTACCCTTAACCAAAAGGCGAGCACAGAGAGCCTGAATAAAAGGATTATAGCGACGAGCAACAATCGCAGGCATAAAGAGAGCCTGCCGCAAACGAGCATTGCCAATTTTAGACAAACGTGGTTTGCCGCGCACCGAAGAACCCGAAGA
>JBIKYZ010000276.1:0-6247 GCA_044354985.1 Pseudanabaena sp.
CCTATGTGCTACTCTTGGTTTAGTTTCGATGAAGCAATTACGTTCAAACTTTGTTTCAGTATACATTCTCAGACTCTTTTATCTAAATCAAATCTCTGGATTTTCTATCTGCGTAAGGTGAGTAGATTATCCTCGTAATTCTTCAATTCAAGAGGTATTTGAAGCACAAGTACTTGCTACCCCAGATGCGCTCGCTTTGATTTTTGAGAACGAACAGCTTAGCTATCAAGATTTAAACCGTCGGGCGAACCAACTAGCTCACTACTTGAGGGGCTTGGGTATTGGCGCTGATAGTTTAGTTGGCATTTACATTGAGCGATCGCTAGAAACAATTATTGGCATTCTCGGTATTTTGAAAGCTGGCGGTGCATATGTCCCACTCGATCCCTCCTACCCTCCAGAACGATTAGCATTTATGGTGGCAGATACTCAGGTGTCTGTTCTGCTTACACAGCAAAAATTGGTGGAGCAGCTTCCGCCTAGTAATGCCCAAGTTGTTTGTTTAGATACGGATTGGCAAGCGATCGCTTTACAAAGCCAAGAAAATCCCACTTGTAATGTCACCCCAGATAATCTTGCCTATGTGATCTACACCTCTGGATCAACTGGTATTCCGAAGGGTGTAAGTGTTGTCCATCGAGGAGTAGTAAGACTGGTCAAGAGTGCTAATTATGCTGATTTTAGCTCTGAGCAAATCTTTCTCCAATTAGCTCCTCTTGCCTTTGATGCCTCCACTTTTGAAATTTGGGGGGCGCTGTTGAATGGAGCGCGGTTAGTTCTATTTCCATCGGACAAACCCTCGCTTGAAGAATTAGGTCAGGTTATTGAGCGCTATCAAGTCACAATTATTTGGCTTACTGCTGGATTATTTCACCTGATGGTAGACGAACAACTTGAAGCGCTACGCCCATTACAACAATTGTTAGCAGGTGGCGATGTACTTTCCGTAAACCATGTCCAGCGTTTTCGAGCAGCTTTGCCCAACTGTCAGTTGATTAACGGTTATGGTCCCACCGAAAGCACCACGTTTACCTGTTGTTATCCCATTGAAAATGCAAAAACTTTAGGTGATTCTGTGCCAATTGGTCGTCCCATCAATAACACACAGGTTTATATCTTAAATCCCCAATTGCAAACAACGCCCATTGGTGCGATCGGGGAAATATACATTGGTGGAGATGGCTTAGCAACAGGTTACTTTAATCGTCCTGAGTTAACAACTGAGAGGTTTATTCCCAATCCATTTAGCAATCAATCAGGGGCAAAACTCTATAAAACTGGTGACTTAGCTCGCTATTTCCCCGATGGCAATATTGAGTTTATCGGACGCATTGACAATCAGGTGAAAATTCGAGGATTTAGGATCGAACTAGGCGAGGTTGAGGCAGTGCTGAGTAAATATCCAACCGTCCAAAAATCTGTTGTCATCGTTCGAGAAGATATACCTGCGGATAAGAGGATAGTGGCTTATTTTGTACCAGTAACAGGACAAGAGGTTTCTGTAAATGAGTTGCGTAACTTTTTTCAGCAAAAGCTGCCTGACTATATGATTCCTAATGTTTTTGTCAGTTTAGAGTCATTACCCTTATCTCCTAATGGCAAGATTGCTCGCAAAGAACTGCCAGCACCCGATGGAATAATTAACCCGCAAGGGAGATTTGAGCCTCCTCGCAACTCTATGGAGCAGCAGATCGCTGATATTTGGGCGCAGGTACTCAATTTAGAACGCGTGGGTATCTACGACAATTTCTTTGAGTTAGGGGGACACTCCTTGTTGGCAACTCAAATAATTTCAAGACTGCGGAAAGTTTTTGCCGTTGAACTAACACTGCGAATTTTCTTTGAAGCACCTACTATAGTAGCTTTGGGCGAGAAAATAGCAACATTAAACTGGGCGAAACAAAGTATGAAAGCTGCTCAAAATGATCTATCGGATCTCTACGAGGAGGGAGAACTATGAATACTCTTGATTCCTTATTATTTGAATTGAGTCAGAAAGATGTGCATCTTTGGTTAGAAGGCGATCGCTTACGCTATCGAGCCGCTAAAGATGCAATTACGCCTGAATTGCTCACTGAGATCAAAAACCGCAAAGCTGAAATTGTGCAGTTTCTGCGTCAAGCCACAAAAAACAGTAGCTCACAGTTGCCTCCAATTGAAAAGATTGATCGCAATACCTCTTTACCTCTGTCTTTTGCACAACAGCGCCTTTGGTATCTTCATCAATTTGAACCTGATAGCTCTTCCAATAACATGCCTGTGGTGTTTAGTTTTAGAGGGATATTCAACGTTTCAGCACTTGAGAAAAGTTTGCATTCGGTGATTGCTCGCCATGAAGTACTGCGAACTATATTTCCCTCTGTAAATGGGCAACCTACTCAAGTAATTTTACCTGAAGTAGATATTGCTATGTCAGTAGAGGATCTCAGGCTAGTTCCTATCGAGTATCGTGATGCAGAGGCTCGAAAAAGAGCTACAGCATTGGCGCAATGCTCATTCAATCTAGAAACTGGACCAATGATACGAGTGTTGCTCCTACAGTTGACTGATGTTGAACATCTGCTTGTCTTCAACATACATAGTATAGTTTGCGATGGAGCTTCCTCTGATGTTTTCTATCAAGATTTCAACACTCTTTATGCTGCTTATGTAAATAATCAAGATTCCCCTTTGCCAGAACTTTCAATTCAATATGTAGATTTTGCGCATTGGCAACGTAATTTACTTCAAGGTGAAGTCTTAGAATCCCAACTTAATTATTGGAAGCAGAAATTGCAGAGTCCTCTTTCAGATATTCAGTTGCCAACCGATCATCCTCGTCCTCACTTAGTTCAGACCTATCGTAGCGAACTTAGTGCGCGAATATTGTCAAAATCATTAAATGCCGATCTCACTAGCTTGAGTCAGAAGCTAGGAGGAACATTATTTATGGTTCTGATTGCTGCATTTGAGATTTTATTGCATCGGTACTCTCAGCAGAAAGATATTCTCATCACTTTTGCTAGTGCTAGTCGAGGTCATATAGAAACTGAAAGAGTAGTTGGATTCTTCTCCAACACTCTAGTTCAACGCATTAACTTTGAGGGGGATCTGACTTTTCGAGAAATTTTTGAGCGCGTGCGTGAAGCATCTCTCGAAGCCAATATGCATCAAGACTTGCCCTTTGAAAAACTAGTCGAAGAATTGCCACCAGAGCTTACCCGTAGTAGATCTCCATTGTTTCAAATAAAATTTGCGCTTAACCCACCTTGGTCTAATGGGCGTGGTATGGCTCCAGTGCAACTTCCTGATTTGACAATCACACCATTGATAAATTACATCGATAATGGTGAGACTAAATATGACCTAGCTCTAGCCATGAGAGAGCAAGATAATGGACTGGAAATGGTTATTGGTTATAATGCCGAGTTGTTTGAGTCTAGTACAATTGCCAGAATGATGGGGCATTTTCAAACTCTACTAGAAAGTATTGTCGCTAATCCTGAGCAGAAGATAGCTGTTCTACCAATGCTTACAACTCCAGAGAAGCAGCAGATTTTATCTGAATGGAATAATAACAACGTCCCAATTCCAGAACTTTGCATTCATCAATTATTTGAATCCCAAGTTGCTCAGACTCCAGAAGCGATCGCAGTTATTGCTATGGATGAGAAACTAACTTATTGCGAATTGAACAGTCGCGCCAATCAACTAGCTAACTATCTGCAATCTCAGGGTGTTGGCATAGAGACTATGGTTGCCATCTGTGTAGAGCGATCATCAGATATGCTAATCGCAATGCTTGGTGTACTCAAAGCTGGCGGAACCTATATACCTTTAAATCCCGATTATCCCCATGATCGGCGAATATCTAAGTTACGCAATGCTCAGGTTTCTTTTATTCTAACGCAGTCTAATCTGCTGGATTCTTTCTCAGATTATGGTTTTAGGGTATTTAGCCTAGATACCAACTGGGAAGCGATTGCACAGTATAGTAGTGATAATCTCCTAACTTCAATAGATGCTGATAACTTGGCATACGTAATTTACACATCAGGTTCCACAGGGGAACCCAAGGGCGTTACCATTTCTCACCGCAGTATGGTCAACCATTGTCTAGCAGTTGGCAAAGTATATGAGTTAAATACTCAAGATCGAGTTTTACAATTTTCAAATATCAGTTTCGATGTCGCGATAGAAGAAATTTTCCCAACTTGGCTGAAGGGCGGTACTTTGATTTTAGCCCAGCCTGAGGTTTACAACTCTATTACCAAGTTCATTGATAGTCTTGCCCGACAAGCAATTACAGTAATTAATATACCAACAGCTTTTTGGAATGAAATGGTTAGTGGTATGTCAATTTTAGATCATTCGCTTCCAGAAAGCCTCCGTCTAGTAATTGTGGGAGGAGAGAAAGTTTCTAAAGCTACCTACCAAAAGTGGCGATCGCTTGTGGGGGACTACCCTAGATGGCTCAATGGTTATGGTCCCACTGAAGCTACTGTCACAGCTACAATCTACGATCCCTGTAGTTCTGAGAATAATCTTCCTGCTGACTCTGAAATTCCTATCGGTCGAGCGATCACCAATCTTCAGACCTATGTTTTAGATCTTAATTTACAACCTTGCCCGATTGGGGTGAATGGAGAACTATACATTGGCGGAGTTGGGCTTAGTCGTGGCTACTTAAATCGTCCAGATATTACAGCTGAGAGATTTATTCGTAATCCCTTCTCTAACAATCCCAAGGATCGTCTTTATAAAACTGGCGATACTGCTCGCTATTTACCCGACGGAAATATCGGATTTATCGGTAGATCTGATTTTCAAATTAAAATTCGAGGCTTTAGGGTTGAACCACTAGAAGTTGAGACTCAATTGGAAAAGTATCCTGCCGTAAGTAATTCAGTTGTGCTATGTCAAGAATCACCAAATGGATACAAGATTTTAGTTGCCTATCTCAATTTTAAAAAGGATCAGGGGATTGATGTTGAAGATCTAAAGAACTTTCTTCAACGCAAGCTACCATCCTATATGATACCTACTAGTTTTGTCATTTTAGATGCCTTACCTCTAACCGCAAATGGCAAGGTGGATCGCCAAGCCTTACTTAATTTAGGTACAGATAGGCTAGAAGATGTAGAAGTAATTTTGCCTCGTAATGAACTAGAGCAACAACTAGCATCTATCTGGCAAAAACTTTTAGGTATCAACGAAATAAGTGTAAATGCCAACTTTTTTGAGTTAGGAGGTAATTCACTTCTATCAGTCCGTTTAGTTACGGAAATAGAAAAAGTTTTTAACTATCATTTCCCTCTATCATCATTTTTTAAGATGGGAACGATTGCCGAAATCGCAGATTTAATTAGTTCTCAGACTCAAGACCCTGTCCCTGACCAAGAGATTTGCCTAGGATTAAATCTTGATGATTATAGAGCTTTACTATCTCATAGTGCAGGTAAAACAGGATTGCGGTTGGGTAAACGTGGATTAATCATCAATGTTTTGCCAGACTTGCAAACTACGACAAAAACTTTTGTTTGGATTGGAGAAGTTAGAACTAGCAAGAAACTTAAACTTACTCGCCCCATATATGTGATGCCTGGTGCTAGTCTTTCAATATCAATGAATTCTTATGATAACTATATTTCTAGGATCTCAACTTTGCTAGTAGATGAGTTGTTGAGTGCACAGCCTGATGGTTCTTATTCTTTAGGAGGTTGGTGCTACAACGGTATGGTTGCCTTAGAAATGGCTCAACAGTTACAAAATATGGGTAAACAAGTTGATTTAGTCTCACTAATTGATACGTTTGGGAAATCAAAGTTCTTTGAACTAGCCCATAGTATAAATTCTTATGTGGGTACGCTCAGATTTCATTTGTTTCGGCTCTCTAAGATACCTCTTAGGGATAAGTGGCATTACATCAGAGCGAGGTTCAATCGTTCACAGTCTGATCCTGATAAATTAAAGTCTGAAACAAATAGGGAGGAATTTAAATTTGATCAAGTAGCTACTGATGTACTGGGAAAAGCCTATGATGACTATGTTCCTAAACCCTACAGTGGAAAAATTGTGTTGTTCGTTGGAAGTGAGCAAATTGTTCATGGACAGAAAGAGATCAAACATTTTGATCTTTCTTGGTTACTCATGTTACGCAGAAGCCTAAAAAGGTTTCAGAGACTGCCATTCCAAGTGAGATTGCTGCAAAGCCTTGATATATAATTTGGATTTGAGAGCGAAGTGATTGAGCTTAGAATTAAGTTTG
>JBIKYZ010000277.1:0-6224 GCA_044354985.1 Pseudanabaena sp.
AAATATCGCAGACTCAGCAAGGATTATGAATTTTATGAGAACACCTCGGAGTCCTTTATTTACCTAGCTTTGATCCGCAAAATGCTTAGAAATCTTACTGCTGTCAATTCTTAAATGCTTTCTTAATTAAGGTTTGCTCGAACTTGCTCCAAGTCTGCTGAAAGGTTTGTTTCTCTTCGTATAGCAGAGATCGGTTATAGAGCATTTCGGAAACTAGAAATTCATCGTATAGATCGATATCACCAACTAGTAGATCTAACCCCTGTACTTTGCAAACATGGGGAATTACCAGATCTTTGATTTGGTAAACTTTTTCTTCTGGATCGTTAACCTGTACTCCATAACGCGCGATCGCTTGACTAACTAGATTTCGCAATGTGCGGTTTTCTTTGCGACACTTGGCAAACTCGGCTGGGGAAATCATGCTGAGCGTAGCGCTAATTTGGGTATCTAAATCTACAACTAAGACCTTTTTGCGATGGATTTTAGCCAAGCAGGTGGCAATATTTACTGTTAGGGTAGTTTTACCGACTCCACCCTTCATATTTACCGTTGCTATTACTTGTCCCATTATTTCAATACCCGCAAAATACAGTTTTAAGACGATGAGTTTTGAGCCGATAATCGTAAATCATTTTTAGTGAGTTAACAATACACCATTGGAATGCTAAGTCATCGGTAAAAAATCACTACATCTAGCCTTATGCCAAGATTCTTCTCTAAGTTGCTTTCTAGTTTAAATTGGGGTTAACAACATGACCTCTAGTGGGGTCAGGAATAAATAAGCCAAGACGCAGCGATCGCAATAATACTTCCCAGACCTCGCGCATTTGCTCTTCTCCCTCTGTCCAGTAATCGAATGTGAATAGGACTTGGACATTGCCACCGATGCCAATCAGAATACGGGATGTTGCTTCTCTCTTCTCAGTAGCATCGATATATCGCAAATCAGCCCAGACTAGTTTCATGCCATCTCGATTAGCGCTAGTAATTTTACTTTTAGCTAGAATTTCGCGATCGTCATCATCTAGGACTTGTTGTAGGGCTTTTTTGAGGGGGAAGGTGTTCCAGTCATGGGGAGGTAAACGATTAAAGGACATTTCTAATGCACCTGTATCGTCGGTCGGCTCAAAATCGTGAAAGCTTACGGACTTTTCTTTAAACTTAACAATCCAATCCTTAGGAAAATCAAATCGCACCGCGCCGCGATCGGCTACAAATATCTTGTACCCTTCTTCCGACTCCCAGCCATGATCGCTGCGTAAAGTTAGATCTTTTTTTCGCATATTTTTAAATTATGGTAATACTGTAAATTATTTTATTAGTAGATAAGGTGGGCAATGCCCACCTTATCTACTACTGGGGTGATAATGCTGGCAAAACGAATGCGATCGCAATGCCACCTATAACTAGTATTTCAAAAATGAGTAGAGTTTTGCTGGAAGGATTCAGCTTAAAGCCTTTAAACCAAGACTTGGGCATGTCTTCAGAGCGTACTTTCCAATTATAGATAGATATTAATAGTGGAAATCCACCTACCTTAGCGCTCATCAATAGATGCATTGCGATCGCAAGAATCATTAATACCCATGAAACCAGATGTCCGATATACCAAACGTGATTTAATTCTTTGCTAGGTAACCATTCTTCCTTCATCATCCGACCTGTAATCACAGCAAAGGTAGCAGATAGAAGCATGATTGTATTTGTGAGTCGCTGTAGAGATACCCACCAAATCGGTTTATTAAACTCTTTGAGCTGAACGAGGGATTGGGACTGAACTAATCGCCGTGAGCCAATATGAAAGCAATATAAAGCGAACAGTGGTAAGAGAACCAAAAATGTTAAAGCGATCGTGCCATGAATACCCTGAGTATTGGGAACTATTGGCAAGTTAAGAGTGCCAAACCTCTTGTCAAAACGGTCATAGACCATAAAGCCTGTAATCAATGATGCAAAGACAAGTAAAGCGATCGCACTATGCAATAACCGCAGTAAAACAGGCTGGTATGGAGTAGTTTGCGACATAATCTTTTTGTTATGATTGCGAATGAATATCAGATAAAATAAAAATGAGTAAAAGCCTAATAAACAAAGTTATAGCAATCGGAGCTGCTCACCTTATATTCAATGTTACGATGTTTTTTACGGGCAATTCTGTTGCCAGTGCCCCAGCCATATCACAAGCACTCAAATGGTTAAGCTTTGGTACTCACGAGCAATATGGAGTATGGACACTGATTAGTATTGCATTTATGGTTAATTCATTTCTAAAAAGGATTCTTTAGGGGATAGAACGATGCTTAAATTCGCTATGTATTTTGCTATGTTTGTAGGAGCGCTCGCGATCGCGGCTTGGGTATCTCGCGAGGCTAGCTACTTCTTTAATAGTCTTTTCTATTACGTTCGATACCATTGGCTACCATTTTTGGGAGGGGTCGCGTTAATTGCGATTATCTACAAAGTCCTTAGTAGTAAATCATGAGCCAACATGATAGATCTAGGAATAGATAGTTTAGAGCGAATTCTCACGGCTTGCGATCGCAACACATTGGCAGGTCAGCGCGATTACGCAATTTTGCGGCTATTAATAGAGAATTCGCTAAAACGGCAGCAGGTTACAGCTATTAGCATTTGCGATTTTGACTTTAAGACGCGATCGCTTCTGATTCAACAACCCTATAAGCGTCAAGATCAGCAAAATCAGCCAGAAATTATTAGTCTCAGCTTGGACACAGCCACCGCATTACAAGACTGGCTGAATTTGATTCATATCAGCGATGAGAATGGGTTAGAAGATTCTCATTCGCCATTATTTATATCACTCGATCGAGCTAATTACGGACATAGGCTGACGGGAACAGCTATCTATGGGCTTGTCAAACGTGCAGCGATTAATGCTGGTGTTAATACTGCGATCGCCCCCGAACAGCTCCGATTTAGCCAAGAAAAACATGCATTATCTCAAGATTGTGAGACGCAAAATAGGACTATGCTTAAGACTTATGATTCTCGATTGAGACTTACTGATGTATCTGAATTAGAATACAAGAATCAAAACGAGACTCAAATAGAGATGGGTAAGTCTCAAATAAGAGTAGATGATCAATTAACAAATTCCAGCAATACTCCCTACGCACTTGCAGAATTTAACCCCGATATATTAACAGCTCTACTTTCTGACAAACGGAGTCTCAATACTAGACGCGCTTACGAAAAAGACTTGCGATATTTTTTCCTTGCAGCTTATGGGCAGAAGCCCACTGAGACTGTAATTGCTCAATTCCTGCAATTGAATAGATTTGAGGCGATCGCGATCGCTCTGAGATACAAATCAGACCTAATTGCTAGAGGCTTAAAGGAATCCACAATCAATCGGCGGCTATCAGCGCTTAAGTCCCTAGTAAACTTCGCGGCAAAATTAGGAAAATGCAATTGGAATCTTGATGATGTCCAAACTGAGACAGTCCAAACCTATCGTGATACTACGGGGATTAAGCCTGAAGGTATTCGCGCCATGTTACTAAGCATCAAACGTGACACGATGAAAGGAAAACGTGATTTCGCAATTTTGAGGCTACTTTGGGACAATGCTCTACGGCGTAATGAGGTTGTTAGCACCAATATTGGAGATTTTGATTTTGAAGGGCGATCGCTACAAATTTTAGGTAAAGGACGTGGCTCTCAGAAGAGTCTCATTAGTCTTAATAATGGAACGGCTGGCGCAATTCAAGACTGGCTATCTTGCTTTGAGACAAAAAATCCAAGTCAGCCATTATTCTACTCTCTAGATCTAGCTAATCGCGGACATAGACTGACTGGGACAGCGATTTACCAAATTGTTAGTCAGATTGCGCAAGCATCAGGGATCTCTAAACATATGTCCCCGCATCGCATTCGCCACTCTGCCATTACAGCCGCTCTAGATGCGACTAATGGCAATGTACGTAAAGTCCAAAAATTATCGCGACACAAAAAGCTTGATACCCTCATGCTATATGACGACAATCGCACCAATATGCAAGGTGAAGTATCGAGTTTGTTAGGAGATTTGATATAAACCCAAAAGCTAGTTGCAGCGCTAAGCGCCGCAACTAGCTTTTAGATTTTCTAAAGCTATACCTTGAGGCTCTCATTCGCACGGCATAAATGGCGGCTATCGGAATCACATTGTATTAATGCTATCTGTATCAACTCCCAAAAACAAAGTAATATTACATACGGTCTTCGTCTAGAGATGTATAAATATGATGCGAATACTGGCCTTGGTTCCAGGTGGAACTGGCGATCAGTTACTATTTTTCCCGACACTGGATACTCTTAGGCAGCAGTATCCCAATGCCGAGATTGATGTGGTAGTCGAACCACGGGCAATGGCAGCTTATCGCGTTTGCCAATCTGTGAACCGAGTCCTCAAGTTTGATTTCGGCGATCGCAACTCGTTGGCAGATTTTGGCAACTTACTCGGAACCATTCGCGATCGCGAATATGATGCAGCGATCGTTACACAGCCTAGTTTTTCGATTAATATCTTGTTATGGTTAAGCGGTATTCCCAAGCGAATATCCTTTGCGGGACAGGGTGACTTTTTACTGACTGATATTATTACTGCCGATCCCCAAGAATATGCCGCAGTCCAAAAACATAACTTGCTGATGGCGATCAATATCCAGAAGTTATGTCCACCCATTAAGGTTACGCTTCCAAAAAATGATTTGGATTGGGCTGCGAATGAGCAGAAGCGTCTTGGTATTCAGAAAAGTGGTTTTATCCTACTGAATTGTGGTGCTTACGCTAACTATCCTGCTGAGAGTTGGGCGACAATTGCGATCGGTATTCAAGCTAAACTCCCCGATTTACCAATTGTGGCGATCGATAGCGTCAATAATGCTGATTTGCTGAAGCAATTAACCGCTAAAGTCCCCAATCTCATAATTACTAGTCCGACTGATATTAGTAAGCTAACCGCATTCATTGCCTCTGCAAATCTATTTATTTGTGCTGAAGGTGATGCAATGCAATTGGGTGTTGCTGTTGGCACAGCAATAGTTGCGATTTTAGGCGCTAATACTCCTGCTGGATATTTGCTACCACTTGTTGAAAAGCGGATCAAATATGTGCAAGCGATCGCGGGTCAATCTCTTAAAGCGATTGACCCGCAGATAGTCCTATCCAAAATCTGGGAAGGATAGATATTTTTGGAGTTTTCGCAGATACTGAAAACTCCAAAATGGGTTTTAATACACAAAAGGCTCGCGTTGCGAGCCTTTTGTGTATTAACTTTTTACAGTTGGCTCAGTTCTAAATTCAGTGATGTGATGTTCTTAAAAATTTAGTGGACTAGACTCAAGTTATACTTTTGGAAATCTTTGAGAAACTGTTTTTTCAAATCTAGACACAACACAATCATTCAAGGAGATATGCCCAACAATTGTGGCAAATGGCAAGTGTATACCTCAAATCCACCGAAGTAAGTCGTGAGTATGGACATCGGAAAATATGGCGACATGGCTATGGCGACATGGCTTGGAAGTTGCCATCAAAATCAAAGGTTCACAGGGAAATCGTCGTGTTGAATGGCTCAAACCTGAGAATCCCTATACTGCTATCAGCGACAAGAGTGACGTTCATGCCAATCACAATGAAGCAAACAACAGTGCTTTGAGAAGGAGATGTAGCGCTTATCGCCGTAGACAAAACCTGTATGCTAAGAATACCGAAGGATTGCAACGCACAGTTACGGTACAACGATTAGTTCACAACTGGGTGAGACCCCATATGGGCTTAGGAAAGAACAAGACTCCAGCTATGGCGATCGGACTATATCATCGACCGATTTCTATGCTGGAGTTGCTATCAATACGCGGCTTTTCTTCCCTCACGCCTTAACTGACCAGTGCCGAGCTATGAGTGAAATTGAGCTAGAAAAAAGCTATTCATCTCTTGTTGATGCGATCGCTGCAACCGTTGCGGAGGGAAGAAAATTTCTATGCAGACAACTCTATTTGCGAATCCCAAAAATCCAGACACTGTCTGGAAAATTGAGTTGGAGCCACTATTGCGAAATCCTAAAAGCATATAAGGATCAAATTCTGATGGAGTATTGGAGTTTGGAAAAAATTGAAGCAAAAAATGGATGAACGGCACATTAAGAGATGCCCAAATATTGGGCATGAGAAATCGAAGCACTAATGATTTAGGAGTACTAAGATAGTAGTATTTGC
>JBIKYZ010000071.1:0-20190 GCA_044354985.1 Pseudanabaena sp.
GCGCTGGTATCGAGCAATTGCGCGTCGGACTAGTTAAGTATCTCGAACAAGACGGTTCCCTGAAAAAGACAGGTACTAGCCAAGTTCGGATTAACGTCACCGAAGTAACCAGAGTTGATGCGGAAGCACCTCTCATCGCTGAATACATCGCTCAGCAAATCGAACGTCGTGTTTCCTTCCGTCGTGTTGTGCGCCAAGCAATCCAAAGAGCGCAGCGTGCAGGCATCGAAGGCATCAAGGTGCAAATCAGTGGTCGTCTTAACGGTGCTGAAATTGCCAGAACTGAGTGGGTGCGTGAAGGTCGTGTTCCTCTGCATACATTGCGTGCTGACATCGACTATAGCTACAAAACTTCCAGAACTATTTATGGTGTTATTGGCATCAAGGTCTGGATCTTTAAAGGCGAAATCATTCAAGGCGAAGAAGCTCCTGCTCCTGCCGCACAACCCCGTCGTCGCCAGCAACGTCGTCCCCAATTTGAGGATCGTTCTAGCGCTGAAGGATAAACTTCTGTCATCTAGAGTTTTGAACCATGTTAAGTCCTAAACGTACAAAATTTCGTAAGCAGCAACGCGGTCGGATGGCAGGTCCTGCTACCAGAGGAACTGAAATCAATTTTGGTGATTACGCCATGCAGGCTTTAGAGCCTTCTTGGATTACCGCCCGTCAAATTGAATCTTCCCGACGTGCTATGAACCGCTACATCCGTCGCGGTGGCAAGATTTGGATTCGTATTTTCCCAGACAAACCTGTAACTATGCGTCCTGCTGAAACCCGTATGGGTTCTGGTAAAGGTGCTCCTGAGTTTTGGGTGTCAGTGGTTAAGCCAGGTCGCATCATGTTTGAAGTAGCTGGTGTGAGCGAAGAAACCGCAAGAGAGGCAATTCGCTTGGCTGCCGCCAAGATGCCAATCAAAACCAGATTTGTTATCCGCGATAAGGAGTAAGAATATGGCACTCCCAAAAGTCCAAGAAACTAGAGAGCTATCTGATGATGAGTTGCAAGCTCAGATCTTGACCGTCAAGAAAGAGCTATTTGATCTGCGTTTCAAGCAGGCCACTAGACAACCCGTCCAGCCACATCAGTTCCAACATGCTAAGCATCGTTTGTCTCAGCTGATGACCGTCGAACGCGAACGTCAGTCCAGAGCTTAAGAAAGCTATTTACAAAACATAGGAATTTTAGCAATGGCAGTTAAAGAAAAAGTTGGCGTTGTCGTCAGCGACAAAATGCAAAAAACAGTGGTTGTAGCGGTCGAAAACCGTACATCTCACTCCAAATATGGAAAAATCGTGGTCAAAACGACTAAGTTTAAAGCCCACGATGAAGAAGATAAAACCCGTGAAGGCGATCGCGTCAAAATTCGGGAAACCCGTCCCCTCAGCCGTACAAAGCGATGGGAAGTTGTAGAGATTCTCTCATCTAGCTCGGAAGCATAAGCCATGATTCAACAAGAGTCTTATTTAAACGTGGCGGATAATAGTGGAGCTAAAAAACTACTATGTATCCGCGTACTGGCTGGTGGTAACCGTGCCTTTGGCGGAGTTGGTGATGTAATTATCGCCACAGTCAAGGACGCAGCACCTAATATGCCAGTCAAAAAATCGGATGTCGTCCGCGCCGTCATTGTTCGCACCAGAGCCTCTATCAACCGTGAGAGCGGTATGAGAATTCGATTTGACGACAATGCTGCCGTAATCATCAACCAAGACGGCAACCCCAAAGGAACCCGCGTATTCGGTCCAGTTGCGCGTGAATTGCGGGATAAAAACTTCACCAAAATTATCTCCCTAGCGCCAGAGGTACTGTAATGTCATTCAAGTCAAAACCTGTATATCGCGGCAACCGTCATTCTTTTAAGATTCACGTCAAGAAAGATGATGTAGTTCAAGTAATTTCAGGAAGCTCTAAGGGAACTGTAGCCAAGGTGTTACAAGTATTTCCCAAGGACAGCACCATCATCGTTGAAGGTGTTAATGTCAAGACTAAGCATATCAAGCCTCAGGCTGATGGCGAGTCTGGACAAATTATTACCCGCGAGTTTCCGATTCACAGTTCTAAAGTGTTGTTGTATTCCGAAAAGGAAAAGACCGCTAGCCGTTCTTGTTTCACCTTTACGGATGATGGCAAGAAAGTGAGAATGTTGAAAAAGACTGGTGAAATCGTCGATTCCGTCCAGACCGCAAAGAAATAATTCTATACAACCTGACCAAGCCCAGGAAAACTCATCGAGGAAGATAAAATGCTAACAAGATTTACCGAAGTCTATAAAAATCAGGCTGTTCCCAAGTTAATGGAGCAGTTTAAGTACACCAACATCCATCAAGTTCCTACATTTGAAAAAGTAGTGATCAACCGTGGTCTTGGTGAAGCTGCTCAGAATGCGAAATCTCTGGAAGCTTCTTTGATCGAAATTGCCACGATCGCTGGTCAAAAGCCCGTAGTAACTAGAGCCAAGAAGGCGATCGCTGGTTTCAAATTGCGCCAAGGAATGCCCGTCGGCATGATGGTAACTCTGCGCCGCGATAAGATGAACAACTTTTTGGATCGTCTGATCAACTTCTCATTGCCTCGCATCCGTGATTTTCGCGGTGTTAGCCCTAAGAGCTTTGATGGACGTGGTAACTATACCCTCGGTGTTCGTGAGCAACTTATCTTCCCCGAAATCAGCTACGACAGTATTGAGCAAATTCGGGGGCTTGATATTTCCATCATCACCACTGCTAACACGGACGAAGAAGGACGTGCGCTCCTGAAAGCAGTTGGTATGCCCTTTAGAGAATCATAAGTAGATCGAATTTAGGAGATAAGGATGGCTACCAACGATACCATCTCGGACATGCTAACCCGCATTCGCAATGCAACACTTGCAAAGCACCAGACAACTTCTATCCCTGCCACAAGGATGACGTTGAGCATTGCCCGAGTGATGAAACAAGAAGGTTTCATCGCAGATTTTGAAGAAACAGGCGAAAGTATCGACCGTGCCTTGGTCGTCGCCCTCAAGTATGAAGGCAAGAATCGTCAATCGATTATCAAGCGCCTCAAGCGCGTTAGCAAACCTGGTTTACGGGTTTACTCTAATTCTAAAGAATTACCTCGTGTATTAGGTGGGATCGGCATTGCGATCATCTCCACCTCTAGAGGGATCATGACCGATCGCGAAGCCCGTAAACAGGGAGTCGGCGGTGAAGTCCTTTGCTATATCTGGTAATTCAGATCTTTTAGATTGCTTAATCTAGGTCTGGTAATTCAGGCTGTTAACTCAGCAAATCAAATCACAAGCAACGGAAAACAGACATGTCTCGTATTGGAAAACGTCCCATTCCTCTTCCCCCTAAAGTTGCGGTATCCATCGTAGGGCAAGAGGTAACTGTCAAAGGACCTAAAGGCGAATTAAAGCGTGTATTGCCAAACACTGTAGAAATTCTGCAAGAAGAAAGCAACTTGATTGTCAACCGCGCCAATGAATCTCGTCCTGCAAGGCAACAACACGGCCTTTTTCGCACCCTTGTTGCCAACATGGTCGAAGGTGTGTCCACTGGCTTTCAACGCAAATTAGAAATTCAAGGTGTTGGTTATCGCGCCAACCTAAACGGCAGCAATATTGTTCTTACTGTTGGTTACAGCCATACGGTAGACATCATTCCTCCCGAAGGAGTTTCTCTAGGTGTTGAAGATGCTACTGGCAAAAAAGTCCCTCAAGGAACATTTATTGTCGTCGAAGGCATTGACAAAGAAATCGTCGGTAATTTAGCCGCCAAAATTCGCGCTGTACGACCACCTGAAGTATACAAAGGTAAAGGTATCCGCTATCTAGGTGAATTTGTCAGACGTAAGGCTGGTAAGACTGGTAAGAAGTAAGGATCAGGACTTTCTGGCTTCTTTATTTAATCTTCTTAATTTTCGTAATCTTCATATATAAAAATCATGAGTGCTAATAGTCGTAGACAAGCAACCATAAGCCGCCATAAGCGAATTCGTAAAGGTATGTCAGGCACATCTGATCGTCCTCGCTTGTCAATTTATCGCTCTAACAATCACATTGTGGCGCAAGTGATTGATGATGTTGCACAGCACACGCTCGTCGCTGCATCGACCCTGGAATCCGATGTACGTGGAGGGCTCAGCACTACTGCCAATTCTGAAGCTTCGGCTAAGGTTGGCGCTTTGATTGCTGAAAGAGCGATCGCACAGGGAATTACCAAAGTTGTGTTCGACCGTGGTGGAAACCTTTATCATGGAAGAGTCCAAGCTCTCGCTGAAGCTGCCCGCGAAGCAGGTCTAGATTTCTAACGCATCGAATCATCCAGCAGTGAATCAGTAGATAGAAACAAATATGGCTAAGAATAGAGAATCAAGACCAGGTGCTGGTCGCGACAGTGGCAGCGGCGACAGTGGCGACAACAACCGCGATGAAAAACGCAAAGGCAAGCGCGATAGTAAAAAAAGCGATCGCGCTCGTACTGAAAAAGAATCTGAATGGCAAGAACGAGTTGTCCAAATCCGCCGTGTAACCAAGGTTGTCAAAGGTGGTAAAAAGCTCAGTTTCCGTGCGATCGTCGTCGTCGGTAATGAGAAAGGACAGGTTGGCGTTGGCGTTGGTAAAGCTGCCGATGTTATTAACGCTGTCAAAAAAGGTGTCGCCGATGCTAGAAAACATGCGATCGACGTGCCTTTGACTAAGAGTAACTCCATCCCACATCCTACCAACGGTATCGGTGGTGGCGCTAAAGTAATGATTCGTCCTGCATCTCCAGGTACTGGTGTAATTGCTGGTGGCGCGGTCAGAACCGTACTAGAACTAGCTGGTGTCAAAAATATTTTGGCAAAGCAGCTTGGCTCTAGCAGTCCTCTAAATAATGCTCGGGCGGCAATTAATGCCCTTGCAACCTTGCGTACTTTTGGTGAAGTTGCCAGAGCGCGTGGTATTACGCTGGAACAGCTATTTAATTAATGCAATAACGGCGCTACGCGCCGTTATTGCCAAAAGTAGAAAGGAAAAACTATGAGAATTGACGATCTTCAGCCTCAAGAAGGCTCTCAGCATCGCAAGCGTCGTCTAGGACGTGGTATTGCCGCAGGGCAAGGTGCTAGCGGTGGTTTCGGTATGCGTGGTCAAAAATCTCGTTCAGGTCGCCCCACCAGACCTGGTTTTGAAGGTGGTCAAATTCCCCTTTACAGACGAGTACCCAAACTTAAGCATTTTACAATTGTAAATCCTAAGCATTTCACAATTGTTAATCTCGACCAATTAAGCGGATTACCTAAGGGTACTGTAGTAACTCTTGATTCTTTAATGGAAGCAGGAATTATTACTCAAAATGATGGTGTATTGCGTGTATTAGGAAGAGGCGACGTAACTGTAGCACTTACAGTACGCGCTCATTCGTTTACAGAATCTGCTAAGAGCAAAATCGAAGCTGCTGGCGGCACTGTAGAAGTTGCCTAGTTATAAAGAGAATATGTGGCGGAGCGCTTAGCGTTTCGCCACATATTCTCTTTTGTTGTTTTAGAAGAGCCTCGCATTATACCAAAATACAAAATGGCTACGCCGTTTTGTGTTTTTAAAACCCTTACAGGGTTTGGGTTTTAATTCACAAAAGTGTTGCAACACTTTTGTGAATTGGTATTACGCTTTTCTCTAAGCAACTACAATATTTAAATATCTTAAGTTAGGAGGAGTTTTTTGCCTCCTAACCCAATCGCTAGCTTGAGGTAAGTTTAGTTATGGTTGTTAGTAAGGGAAAGAACCCAACTGCACAAGAAACATTTATGCAAATGGCTCAAGCCGCAGGGCTAAGAGGTCGGTTGCTAGTTACTGTTGGTGTTTTGATATTGGTTAGACTTGGCATCTACCTGCCATTGCCAGGGGTTGATCGCCTAAGATTTACGGAAATTGTTAAAAATAATGCCGTAGTTAATTTTTTAGATATTTTCTCTGGTGGCGGCTTATCACTGCTGGGTATTTTTGCTCTTGGCATTTTGCCATTCATTAATGCCTCAATTATCATGCAATTGATGACATCGGCTCTGCCAAGCTTAGAAAACCTTCAAAAGAACGAAGGAGAAGCAGGTAGAAGAAAAATTTCTCAATACACCCGCTATGTGGCCTTTGTTTGGGGTGTGATCCAAAGCTGGGGGCTTGGCGTTTGGGTGCAGAACTCTGGCGTGCTTTCAGATCCAGTCTCTAACTGGATTACGGTTGGCGATGGTCGAGTTATTTTGTCTAGCTTTATTTTTCAGACGACAGTAGCTTTGGCTGCTGGCTCAATGTTTGTGATGTGGGCTGGCGAACTAATTACGGAGAAAGGTGTTGGAAACGGTGCTTCTTTACTGATTTTTATTAGTATTGTTGCTAACTTACCAACTTCTCTGGGCGATACGATCGCGCTAGCTCAAAAAGATAGCTCACGAGTTGGTGGGGTCATCTTATTGTTAGTGATCTTCTTGATTATGATTGTGGGGATTGTGTTCGTTCAGGAAGGAACGCGGCGAATTCCAATTATTTCCGCTCGTCGTCAGGTTGGACGAAAGCTCTATCGTGAACAAGCTTCTTATTTGCCTTTACGCTTAAATCAGGGTGGGGTTATGCCAATCATTTTCGCTTCATCGGTGATGATTTTACCCGCATATCTAAGCCAGAGTATCAATAATGAGGCATTTGTGGCGATCGCTACTTGGATATCGCCTAGTGGCCCTGGTCATATTCCAGTTTATATGTTGCTGATTTTAGGATTTAGCTTCTTTTATTCGACGCTAGTTCTTAATCCTGTAGAGCTATCGCAGAACCTAAAAAAGATGGGTAGTAGCATTCCTACGGTACGACCTGGAACAGCAACTTCGGACTATATCAGCCGTATTTTGAACCGCTTAACTTTACTTGGATCGGTTTTCTTATGTGGCATTGCGATTATTCCTAGTGCCCTTGAAAAAGCCACTGGCGTATCAACCTTTAGTGGCATTGGTGCAACTTCGTTACTGATTTTGGTTGGTGTCGCGATCGAAACCTCTAAGCAAATCCAAACCTATGTGATCTCTCAACGTTATGAAGGTATGGTGAAACAGTAATGCCTAGAGTGATTTTGATGGGTCCTCCTGGTGCTGGTAAGGGTACACAAGGCGAGATTTTGGCTGAATCTTGGCAAGTGCCGAAAATTGCTCCTGGAGATATTTTTCGGGCTGAGATTAAGCAAGGTTCAGAACTAGGACTAAAGGTTAAGTCTTTTAGTGATTCGGGTACATTGGTTCCTGATGCTGTTGTGATTGAGGTAATTGAATCTCGATTGAGACAGCCTGATACTCAAGTTGGTTGGATTCTTGATGGCTTTCCGCGCACAGTAGCTCAAGCTGAGGCTTTAGATACCCTATTAGCGGAGATCAATCAGCCCTATGACTCTGTAATTAATCTTGATGTGCCAGATCAGTTTTTGATCGATCGCTTGTTAGCAAGAGCGATCGATCAGGGACGTGCTGATGACACTGAGGAAGTCATCAGGAATCGGCTGCAAGAGTACAATTCCAAAACTAGACCTTTGCTAGAATTTTATGGAAAGAGTGTTACCCAAATTGATGGCACACCGTCGATGCCAGAGGTAACTGAGACTATCAAAAAATTCTTTGCATAGATACGGTGATATTTGATTAAGCAATTCTTAATCAAATATACATCCCATGTTGCAAGCGCTTTTCGCGCACAACATAATATATATAGAACTAATACTAAATTTGGGAGAGTTTGTTTGTCAAAAGAAGATTCTATTGAAATGGAAGGGACGGTAACTGAGTCACTTCCTAATGCTATGTTTCGGGTTGCTCTCGATAATGGCTTTAATGTACTTGCACACATTTCGGGCAAGATTCGTCGAAACTATATCAAAATTCTGCCTGGCGATCGCGTGAAGGTGGAGCTAACGCCCTATGACCTTACTAAAGGACGCATTACCTACCGTCTCAAAAATCAAGGCGGCGGCAAGAAATAAAACAAACAGAAGAGGCAACTTTACTAAGTAAAGTTGCCTCTTCTGTTATAAAAACGAGTTATAGCGCTTTTGCTTTTTGAAAGTAGTGATATGAATTTGCGATCGCTTTTATTATGCTTCTTGAAAGTAATGGTATAGATTAGCGATCGCCATATCAGACGATTGTTTAACTACATCTGCTCTTAAAGCTTTATATTCTGAAAATTGAATATCCATCTAAATAATTAAGATCGCATAATGATGTCAACTTCACCAGGCTTAATAGTTTTATCTCCATACAGAGCAGTTTGAGTTTCTTTAGAAAATGGTTGAGCAATTATATCCATAACCTTATTTGGAAAAACTCTAGATAAAATATTTTTAGTTGTTTCTAAAGTAAATTTTCGAGCGTCAGTTCTAACATAAATAATTGCATCTTTAGACATTATTTTAGAGCAACCCTCAAAAACATCATTTAATAAGGCTTGATAAGCTGTCATGGATTCAAATTTACCCTTCCATTTTTCCCCTGTCCATGTAGGTTTGTTACTACCATTTAGCATCCATAAACGTAACCATTGATCATAGTAATAATTTGTTATTTTGTAATATGGTGGTGAAGTAAATAATAAATCAAAAGAAGCTTGTTTACCTGTACGAACTTTTTTCCCAATTTCTTTAAGCTTTGAGGTGCTATCTCCTAAGATAACCTTACTTTCATTATTATCTGGTAATCCTTTAGCATATCTCCACTCAATACGATTTATCATAAATTCAACAGGATCGATATCGGGGGGAAGCATATTTCTTTCTTGCCACCATCGAATAGAGTAATCAGGATGCATTGCTTTACCTTGTCTCATTTGATTTGAGAAAGATGATTCTCTTTTTCCATGTAAATGAACCAAAATAATAGCCATTAAAGTTGCATCAGTTGAACTTTTTTCCCAGCTAAGAGCTTTTCTTGCTGCAAGCAAATAGCGTAAAACTTTTTCTGTATAACAATACGAAAAAAATTCTGGTAAGGAATTTAATTCATCAGTTGAGATAGTATTAGCTATTTCTCCAATTTTACTATTGCGAATTAATACCTTATCTTTAGACGCAGGGTTTAGTTTTGCTTTCCCATAAAGCCAGCCAACAGGATTTATTTCTATACCACATCCATATCTTTTTAATGATGCGGCTGCATAAATACTTGTTGCTCTTCCTGCAAATGGATCGAGGACATTTTGTCCTATTTCTGAATATTCTTCAATTACGCCAAAAGCGAATTCTCTTGGAAACATCGCATAATAAGGACCGATTCCAGACCATCTACCTGTAGCATTACTGATTTTTAAAAGTTCATGACTCATTTTGTAAATTCTATCATTCGGTTATCAATTCTCTAGCTAAGCTTTCTAAAACTTTACTGCCAAGACTAAGAGGTATTGCTGCTTCTGAGTTAGCTAATACCAGAGGAGTAAATGCATTTGCAAATCTTGAAGATACAAGTTGATCTAGAAGCCCAATTGCATCGGCTAATCTTGGATATTGAGACTGTTCAGCCCGATTCATATCTCTGTGATCTTCTTTTAAAAATGGAAGACTAGCTACTAATCTCGCCCCTGATTTAGTTTTGTAGAAAAATTTACGTCCAAAATATGTTGCATCACCATACATCTTTGTACCTTCAGAAAAAATCACATTTTGCTTGATGTATGAGTCTGTAAGTAACCCAACCGCTTGTTTAGGAAAAACTCCACTAGATCCCTCTGAAGTACGATCTATGTCTTCAAAATGCTGTACAAACTGCCCCGTTTTCTCAACGCCAATCAAGAGAATATCTTTCCCTTTCGTAGCTTTACGCACTAACTCATTTAACCTATATAACTCTTTTCTAATTGCTTGACTGATCCAAGCGGGTTGACCAAAAACGGCAAGTGGTCCATCAAGCACAATAGCTAATCTCCGTAAGCTAGAAAGCCATTTCTTTGACTCCATAGTTCTTAAAATATGAATAACCCATACTCGTTCAAGGGTTTGCATAATTTCAGAAAAGATAGCTCCATTAGTTCCAGCAGGAACCATTCTTTCATGAAATCTAAGTGCATCTGTTGAATACAAAGGTTTAGATAATGGACATGAGCATGAATACTGATTTGTGCCTCTTTGATATTCTTTTTCTGTAGGACAATCCTCATAGGGGCATTTTTGGGCGCGTTCTGTATCAGGCTTGTATTTAAGCAAAGCTTCATAGGTATCTAGAAGTGATTCACCATCAGCAGACATTCTATTGGTCTTAAAAACTTCAAATACTGCTTTTCTGAGAGATGCTTCCGCCGAGCTTTCTCCTTCATAAACAACGTTGCAACCAGGCAAGGCACAATCTATTGATTCTGCTGTCTGAGTTTTTTTAAATTTCTTAGGATCGACAGGTCGTTGTTGATCGAGTTCCCTCATTTTTTCGATATCTAAAATCACTGATGCTATGGTGATATAAGCAGCCTCAGCCCCAGGGAAACCATTTTTAATGCTAATTTCAGCATGGCTACCATCTATAGCAATCAGGTTTTTTGGTTTCCAGTCGCTAGGTTCAATATTAACAGGTTCTAAAATTTGTAAAGAACCTAAGCTATCAGCAGCATCACGAACTTTGTAGTTACCCAATAAATTTTTTACACGTTCGCTCTCTACGATCCGCCGTAAAGAACTATAACCAGCAAATTCACCTTCGTATGGCATAACTACACCTCAAACTTCTTAACTTGAACTGGAACAACAAAAAGATTACTCAGAGTTTTAACCCTCAAAAATCCTTTGTCTTGAGCGCGACGAATTGAATGCTCAAAGTCTTCAAAGTCATAGTACTTTTTGAGTTCTCTTGTCTCATCAGTATTGTTTAAATGTCCAATTAACCAGTTAGAGGTGTTTTTAAGAATATTCTTTTGAATACTGCTTACTTCTTGAGTGGTGTAAACCATTCCAATACGATATTTTGCCCCTTCTTTTGCTGAACGAACCCAAACATCTTTCAAATCTAGATCTGATCCTGAAGGCAAAAGATTGTGAGCTTCTTCCAGATAAACAATAATATCGGGTATATCTTCTCTGCCATTCCGAAAGAGCTTTTGATTTTCTTTAAAGATATGCCACATGATTCTCTCGGCGGAAGATTGATTTACTTCAGGATCACCACTTGATTGATCTACAATCACTAAGCGACCTTCTTTGAGATGGTTGTATATCTCTGCGGCATAATCAACTGATGTATTGTTAGTGTGCTGATTGCGTACTTTGCCAATCTGATTAGCCCCTTTTGTAAATGTAAACATTTCTAGAATTCTCACTAGATCAGCATCAGCCCAACTTTCGCCAGTACTTGAGGTTTTGATATACTCTGTGTCAAATTGAGTGTAATCATCCGTACTAAGAAAATAAAAAAGCCCTTCAAAAGCCGATGCTAGGCTATCCCAAGATGGCGATTCTTTTGATAGAGTCTCAGAAGCTAATTTAATTGCTTGATCCTTATCCTTATTCTTCTTTTCTAAAGTAATACTAGCCATCACTTCGAGAATATCGCTTTTAAATAATCCTTTTGTTGTAGGATTCAGATTCTTCGGTGGTAAAAATCCTGCTTTAGCCAAGAGCGCCCTGTAAGCAAGAACTCTGCGGTTATAGCGAGTCAAAGCACTATAATATTCCCCGTCTTTAGAGTATTGACTCTTATCTGGTTTCTCAAACTTGATTTGGCAAAAATTCTGAATGTATTTTGAAGAATCAGTCGTAAGCAAAACATTAATGATGTCTTTGCCAGTTTGCAGCATATTTTCATCGTAAAAGTTGATCAGCATCAGCTTACGGTTTGGATCGTTAGGATGTGGCAAGATACCGTAGGTTACTACGTCTTTCTCTTTGCCATCAGGATGCGATTTCCAAATATTTTTTATCGCTGATGGATTCTTATTCTGGTTAGCATCTTGAATATTTTCATTAGCATATTCACCATTTGGATCAAAAACAATCTGCCCAACTCTTAAAGGGTTATCTTCAAATCGAAGATTAAATACAGATTGAAGAATAATCTTTGTGGTGTTAGATTTTCCTGTTCTCGTCATTCCAAAAAGTGCAGTCTTCTGGCTAAGCAAATCCGCAGGAAGAATTTTCACCTCAACATTAGACACACCTTGAAAAGATCGATTGGTTGAAGCATAGCGAATATTGCCGATCACAACTGACTTATCAGTTTTTAAGTCTTTACGATCTGGATCGCGATAGTTGACAATAAGTGATAGAGCTTTGTCGTTTGGTTTATAGACCTTTAAACCCTCATTGGGGTAGTAATTTGATAAATCGCTCCCAAAGCGCAAAACGAGAGAACTAGAATCCTCACTAGAGCTTTTATCAAGGAAAAAAGTTCCAATAACTCTACATTTGATTCCAGCAAAAGAGAGAAGATTATGGGTATGGGAATCCATCAATTCTCGACTATCCCAATGCATATCTTCGCCACTTGCTTTCTGTGCAGTCTCTACCCTAACGCGCTCAGCTTCAAACGCATTAGGAAGAGGCGCAGCATCCATAACACGCAACAAGATAATCGATGAATCCTCTTTTGTATAGTCAATTGAGCTTTTAGGATCGACACGAGTAGCAATCAAAAAACTTAAGCTAGGAATACCACCTACTTTTTTACGGTAGTGATCGTGGATAAGTACTAATGCTGATTCATAGCTGATTGAATAAACCTCCCCAACATATTGCCCCTTTTCTTGATCGTCTTGCCCCTCTTGCTGCTCATTTTGGATTAGTTGGCTAAAAAGCTCTTTTGCTTCGGCTATAGCAGCATTTTGCTGGTCATCAGAGAGGAATTTGTCTAGTTGCCCCATTATTGCTAGTCTCTAAACTATGATTTTCAAAGAAAATATTTTATGGGTTTCCCCCTATAAAATCATTTTAATTTTAGCACTATTGGTAAATTTTCAACAAAAGAATCTTAAGATGTATTTATATCAATTGTCCTAAGCGATCGCTCGTAACTAATTTCACTCTAAACTTATTGGTTAGAACTTGAGGAGAGGAAAGAAGGGTCAGAAGGTGATCGCCTACGTTCTTCAATCTCTAGTACAAAACAAGAATTTGAAAAATCTCTCTCTATTTAACCAGAGTAAAATTGTCCTAACCCATTCAACAAGGAATATCTAAATATGCTATTACAACGCATCACCATAGACTGGAATATCTGTCACGGCAAACCCTGCATCAGAGGTTTGCGATATCCTGTCGAAATGATCTTAGAACTCCTCAGTTCGGGCATGACCACCGAAGAAATCCTAGAAGACTATGACGATCTAGAGCGAGATGATATTTTTGCAGTCCTAGCCTATGCCACTAAACTAACCCAAGTAAAAAGCATCCACAAGGTTCTTGTATGAAATTTCTCATTGATGCTCAATTACCCGTGCGTTTATCCTATCTTTTAAAATCAATGGGACATGATGCAATCCATACCAAAGAATTAGCACTCAAAAATGCGACACCAGACACGGAAATTAATACACTCTCAATTCGCGAACAGAGAATTGTCATTACCAAAGATTCCGATTTTTGGGACTCCTTTTACGTTAGCCAAGAGCCTTACAAGCTTTTGCTAGTAACAACAGGTAACATCAGCAACAAAGAACTGGAATCATTATTCGTTAATAACTTAGAGCAATTAGTTAATTTGCTAGAAAACAACTCTCTAGTTGAAATGTCACGAGACACAGTAATAGTTCATTCATAAATATATCATCCAAAAACTTATGCTAGTTTTCCTCATTCATGGTGTCGCCACTCAAGACGCAGGTTACGGCGATCAATTCAAGAAAAAAGTCAAAGAAATCCTCAGTAAGAGAAACGCCCAATCACCGATTTTTTACTCTAGCTTTTGGGGACATTCCTTTAAAAGCAAAACAGATCAACTGTTTAACTGGGTTCGCTCCGATGTGAAGGAACTATCAGAAAAATGTAAAGAACTACGAGGCAGTGAACAAGACATTTATCGTTACCAAGAACACCGAGAAGACTTTATTGCCAAATTTTTTGGCGACTTTTTGACCTATCTCAATAACGACAAAGGCGCATCCATCCGCAAACAAATTTTGCGTCAATTCCAAGACTTTGTTGATAACCATCCCGAAGACAAAGAAATAGCGATCGCCTCCCATTCACTCGGCACATTAGTTCTCTGGGATCTCCTATTCACCAAAGATTTACCCGAAAATGATCCCGCCTACGAATTTCGCAAATTATTTAACTCAAGTGACTCTGAGTACAAATTACGCGGACTTGTGACAATGGGATCACCTCTCTTATTTATGCGCCTCAAGCAAAATATAGACTTTTCCGCAGTTGATGATTTTGTTGCCACAAGCTACAACGCGCTCACTTGGCTGAATATCATTCACGCATCAGACTTAATCGCTTATCCTCTAGGCAATGCCATTAAACACGATAAAGCGAAGAATTTCTTTTTTACCGATCAATACCTCTGGATGCACGCCAACGGTGCAGAGTCAGGTGCTTTACGATTTGGTCAAGCCCATGCTGGTATGGCTTTAGGCATGGCAGATGCTCACGGCTCTTACTGGAATAATGATGTCGCTGCTGACTTAGTCGCATCGCTTATTAGAGGAGATTTAACGACCTTAGCCACTCAAAAAGTACATACAGGTTGGATCAGTTACAGCGAAGATTTACCTAAAAATTCTTGATTAGATGTAATCGCTTAGAACTTGAGGAGAGGAAACAACGGTCAGAAGGCGATCGCCTGCGTTCTTTAATTTCCAGCAAAAAACAAGAATTTGAAAATACTCTCGAACCCTAGTAAGAATATGATCAAACAAATTATCCTAGAAGTCGAATCCTCCATCGCTGACGCATACCAAAATGCGATCCCAGAACATCGCCAAGCATTACAAGCGATCGTCAGTCTATATTTAAAATCTATCTCTATCCCACAGCAAATAGTCTCTAAAGAAGCTAATGCAAAATCAGAGCAAAAAGACGTTAATCCTGATCAAGAAATCCCTAACAAAAAGCCAAAACGCACAACACCCGCTCATCTGATTGGCAAAGGAGAGACATTAGGCGACATTGTTAGCCCAATCGTAGATGAAGAGGACTGGGAATGTCTGAAATGGTAATTCTTGATACTCACATTTGGTTTTGGCTCATCAATGGAAGTTTTGAGCGCTTTCCCACACAATGGTTAGAACAAATTCGGCAAGTAGACATAGTTGCAGTGTCAGCCATATCTTGCTACGAAGTCGCTCTAGCTCATAACAAAGCCAGATTTCTGATGTAAATTCCGCACAAATAAAAAAGCCCCTCCTTGCGGAGAGGCTTTTTTATTTCAAGATGACTAGGTCAAAAGATTAACCGTTGATAGCAGGAGCAGCCATAGCTACTGGTGCTACATCAACAGCAGCCAAATCGAGTGGGAAGTTGTGAGCGTTGCGCTCGTGCATTACTTCCATACCCAAGTTTGCGCGGTTGATTACGTCAGCCCAAGATGGTACTACACGACCTTGGCTATCTGAGATAGATTGGTTGAAGTTGAATCCATTCAAGTTGAATGCCATGGTGCTTACGCCCAATGCGGTGAACCAAATGCCAACTACCGGCCACAGTGCCAAGAAGAAGTGCAATTGACGGCTGTTGCTGAATGATGCGTATTGGAAGATCAAACGACCGAAGTATCCGTGGGCTGCAACGATGTTGTAGGTCTCTTCTTCTTGTCCGAATTTGTAGCCTGAGTTTTGGCTTTCGTTTTCGGTTGTTTCACGAATCAAGCTGGAGGTTACGAGTGAACCGTGCATTGCACTGAACAATGAACCGCCGAACACGCCTGCTACTCCCAACATGTGGAAGGGGTGCATCAAGATATTGTGTTCTGCTTGGAATACGATCATGAAGTTGAAGGTTCCAGAGATACCCAAAGGCATACCATCAGAGAATGATCCTTGTCCGATTGGGTAGATCAAGAATACTGCGGTTGCTGCTGCTACTGGTGCAGAATATGCAACTGCGATCCAAGGACGCATACCGAGGCGATAGGAAAGTTCCCATTCACGTCCCATGTAGCAGAAAATGCCGATCAAGAAGTGGAAAATTACCAATTGGTAAGGACCACCGTTGTACAACCACTCATCGAGGCTGTCTGCTTCCCAAATGGGGTAAAAGTGCAGGCCAATCGCATTTGAGGATGGTACGACTGCGCCAGAAATCATGTTGTTGCCGAATAGCAAGCTACCTGCTACTGGCTCGCGGATACCGTCGATATCGACAGGTGGTGCGCCTACGAATGCAATTACGAAGCATGTGGTTGCTGCAAGTAAGCAAGGAATCATGATTACGCCGAACCAACCTACATATAGGCGGTTGTCGGTGCTGGTGATCCAATTGCAAAACTGATCCCACAGGGAGGCGCTTTCGCGTCTTTGTACTGCTGTTGTCATTTTTGTGTTTTAGTTTTAAGTTTTTGTTTTAATAAGCATTTATTGCTTACGTAAACAAATATATCAAATTGTAAAGTTTTGTCAATGTGCCTTTATGTAGAGTCGAGGTTACCGCCCACAACCCATCCTTGACAAAAAAAAGAGCGCTAAGCGCTCTTTTTTTGGAATTTTTACTATTCGTAAACCCAAGAAGTTATGCTTGGAGTCCATTCAACTAGTTCTTCTGAGTTAAACCACAGTGCAATCTCGGTTTGAGCAGTCTCGATCGCATCAGAACCGTGAATAATATTACGTCCAATATTTACACCGAAGTCTCCACGAATTGTCCCTGGTTCCGCAGTAAGAGGATTGGTTGCGCCAATGATTTTACGAGCTGAGGCAACTACACCATCGCCTTCCCATACCATTGCGACTATAGGACCTGAGGTAATAAAGTCAACTAGTCCAGCAAAGAAAGGTCTTTCTTTGTGAACTGCATAATGCTTTTCGGCGAGTTCGCGGGTGGGGTGGATCAATTTGAGTCCGACGAGCTTAAAGCCTTTGGTTTCGTAACGACGAATAATTTCTCCGACTAGGTGACGTTGTACGCCATCGGGCTTGACTGCCAAAAAAGTACGTTCCATGGTTTCTGTGAAATTGTTAAGCAATTGTAAAAAAGTTTACAGAAAGCATTATTTCATTTTAGGGAGCGCAAATTATAGCTCTAGCTATTTATTTTAGACCATATCGTTTTTTTGAAAGCCAGCCTTAGGCTGGCTTTCAAAAAAACGATTTTGGTGTTTCTAACTTCTTTGGCGCTAGAAACACCAAAATCGTTTTCATATTGAGAGTTGCTGACTCGAAAGTAGAGTTGTGGCGAGAATCTCCACAACTCTACTTTCGGGTTTTCTGTTACCAACCATGTTCTGCTAAAAATGCTGGCGTTACTAAAGTTTTAGGCGGATAAGAAGGATTGTTTTGCAGTGGATTGCCTAATCTTAAAAACTTTTCGACATATTTACCCAGCAAATCACCTTCTAGATGAACTGAGCTACCAATATCTAGATCTTTTAACGTAGTGTTTTCATATGTATGCGGAATTACGGCAACTCGAAAATTTGTTCCTGAGTCATTGCAATAGGAAATAGTTAGGCTAATGCCATTAATCGCAATGCTACCTTTAAATACTATGTAACGAGCAACGTCAGGAATAGCGTCAAAACCTAACTCCCAAGAATTACCAATGAGCACGCGATCGCTTAATTTGCCCATGCCATCAATATGTCCTGAGACAAAATGACCACCGATTTTATCACCGACGGCTAGAGCTGTTTCGAGATTTACATACTTTAATTTGCGATCGCCGAAATTAGTACGTCCTAGAGTTTCAGGTGACACATCAGCTACGAAATTAGTATCAGAAATATAAGTTGCGGTAAGACATACCCCATTCACAGCGACGCTATCACCGATCGCAATATTTGCCACGAGATCAGGACAATGAATCACAAGGCGATCGCGATCGCGTTTCTCAATAATTCCAATAGATTGAACGAGTCCTGTAAACATACTCCCTTCCCAGTCATTAATTTAGTGGTGGCGCGGCAAAGTCTCACACCACTAAGTTTCACTTTACAACACTTCAAATACGTTAGGCGCTTTGCTCCGCCTATCTTTAACGTATTGCCAGCGAGGTCAGCTTATCAATGGTACGTGCTGACTGCTTAGCTGGATTTGTACTTGGTTGGCGATCGCGATTTAGCCAAAATGCTGAAATTCCCGCAGCACTTGCCCCCATATAATCTTCACTAAAACTATCGCCGATGTGCCATACCAAATCAGGTGATTTTTCAATTTGATGTTTTGCTAATGCTACTTCAAAAATTAAGGGATCTGGCTTAGCTGCACCAGTCTCCGTAGAGATTGTAACTGAACTAAAGTAATCCTTTAGCCCTAAATTCTCCATAACTGCATAGATCCGACTATCAAAATTTGATAGCACGCCCAAAGTAATTCCTTGCTGATGCCACGCATCCAGCGCTAATCGAGTATCTTCGTAAATAAACCAAGGTTCAGCCGTTGCAAAATAAGCATAAAGACTCTTAAAGAAACCTTCAAAATCTAGAAATTTAGCCAAATCAAATGTTTGACTAAAAGTTTTTTCAGCAAGCGATCGCCACCATTCATACTCAGCATTCGGAATGTCAGACTGGGGCAAATTAGGAAAAGCAATCCTTGGAGCAGTTTGAAAAACTTCGTAAAAAGCGCGATTAATTAACCGAGGGTCAAGGCTAACATTAAAATCTGCCGCGATTTTGGCATATTGTTCACCCACACTACCCCTAACCCCAAACAATGTACCAACTGCATCGAAATAAATAACCTGAGGCGATCGCTTTATATTCAAGGGAAATTACTGAGATAAACTATTAGCCATTACTGATACAATGACTGCCAAATGTTGTAAAAACTATCTGTATTATTGTATTAGAACTATACTCAATTATGACAGATGTTCAGTTTCTAATGATGAGATGGTTAGAGTAAGGAGCACTTTTATGGATATATCTCCGTTTAACAGATTAATTCTATTGATATTAATTGCCTGTACTCCATTACCTGTTTGGGCACAGACTACAACCATTGAAAAACCTTCTGCCCCAGCATCACCAAATTCTAATCTCAAGCCATTAGTTAATCTTAATGGGGGAACTCAGTCCTTAAGCGTCAGCGAATCTCAAGATACATTTCGCTATACCCTCGGTGCAGGAGACAATATTAAGATTGAAGTTTTTAACGTACCAGAACTTTCAGGAAATCAAACTATTGCACCTGATGGAACGATAAATATTTCTTTGATCGGTGCGGTCAAGTTAGAAGGTTTGGGACTAGATGAAGCTAATGCTTTGCTTCGCGAAAAACTCAACCCATTTCTCGTACGAAATATTGTCAATATATCTTTAATTTCTCCTCGACCATTAAACATTGCGATCGTCGGAGAAGTGAATCGCCCAGGGCCCCGTTTTTTAACTTATGTAGGAACAACGGGATTAGGTAGCAATGCCGCAACATTAACTAGAGCTTTGGAATCAGCCGCAGGAATTACCTCACGGGCAGATATCAGTAATATTCAAATTTCACGCCGTGATGGGACTCTCGGTCGCCGCATCATTAAGGTTAACCTCCAAAACCTTCTAGAGAAGGGCGATATTAGTCAGGATGTTCGCATTCTTGATGGGGACTCAATTCTTGTACCACCGCTATCTCAAGCGAGTGCATCCCAGCCTCGCACTGTCAGCAATTCCACTTTTTCCCCTGACACCTTTACCATTCAAGTTGCGATCGTTGGTGAGGTTAATCGGGTAGGTCCACAAACTTTAGTTTACTCAAGGAATGGAGTTGTGCCCACTGGGCTTACAGGTGCAACCACTGCGGCTGGGACAGCGTCGGGTGGAGGTCCAGTTACTCTAAGCCGAGCCTTGCAGTCAGCAAATGGAGTAACTGAAATTGCTGATATTCGCAATGTGCAGATTTCACGCTTAAATGATAAGGGTCAGCGCACAATTGTTAAAGCGAATTTGCTTGATTTAATTACCAAGGCAGATCTCAGTCAAGATATCACTCTTACAGATGGTGATTTGATTACTCATGTTACGCAGAAGCCTAAAAAGGTTTCAGAGACTGCCATTCCAAGTGAGATTGCTGCAAAGCCTTGATATATAATTTGGATTTGAGAGCGAAGTGATTGAGCTTAGAATTAAGTTTGA
>JBIKYZ010000279.1:0-6205 GCA_044354985.1 Pseudanabaena sp.
AATGCAGTAATGTGGCTTTGTGAGCAGAAACAAACTCATGCAAATCGACAGGGGCGATCGCGATGCTGGATAGGTCAGTGAAGCTTTTGGGATTAGTTGGGTCAAATTCTCTGATTTTCTCGACAGTGCCGCGATTGCAGCTTAGGCGAACGGGTAGATTTCGATTAACCGGAAAAACCTCAAAGCTAAATCCTTTATGGCTCCATTGTTTTGATTCTTTTACTTCTTTGACTTCTTCATATCCTAATCTTGCCAAAGCAGAAGCTAGTAATTTAACCGATTGCGAATCGCCGATATTGAGATAGATGCTATGTTTTTGGAAGACTTGAGGGGATGGTAGATGGGGCTGTAGCGCATTAATAGTGGTAGCGATCGCTAAGTTAGGCTGTGGTTTGGCAAGCAATTCCGCTAATATCTCAATCCTTGTCCAAGCGGTTTCTAAATCGATTTGGGCGGATTCGTAGGGAAATGTATCAAAGGGTGGATATAGATAGACGCGCCATGACATGGACTGGAGTTGTAAAGCCCATCGGGTTGCTTCTTCGACGGTGGCGGTGACGATGAGTAATGGTTTGGTTTGTCGTTGACATAGGTGGGTGCTAATCAGTCCTTTGCATAAGCGTGATAGTCCTGATAGGGATATGCTTTTGGCTGTTTTGAGTTTCTCGCCTATTTTTGTGGCGATTTGCGATCGGGCTATGTTCTCTAGGACTGATGTGAAGGTCATGGGTATAGTCATGAATAGACTAATTCAGGTTCATTGATAAGGCGTAATAGCTTGACAGGTTCGATTGTTTCCATAGCGAAGGTATTGCCTTTTTTATCGGTAAAGTCGATTAGGAATGCTTTGTTATCAAAGGACATTAAAACTGTTCCCATTTGTCCTCGTCGCAGTAGGATTTGCTTGTGAGTGACTTTATGCGTAGCGATCGCATCTTCTGTTAAAGCAACAAGGTCATATTCTTGGATTTCGTTCATAGTTGTTTTTCTAATCAATAGGTTAATTTCATTGGTTATGATTTGAAAATTGTGGGTTGACCTTATTGTAGCAAGGTTGCTATAGGCGATCGCCTAGTCATCTCATAGTTAATTACATAGGCGATCGCAATAGCACTAATAGCTACTCTTTGCCATGGTTGGAAATAGTGCGAAGAAATATGCCTAGTCCAGCAAGGACGATTACCGCAGCGATCGCATCTGCTATAAACTTTAGATGAGTTAATCACTCTTGAAACTCAATAGTAACTTTCCCGCCTTCTACGGCACGAATTCGCAAGTCATAGCCGTAAAGTAAGCTCATCCCAACTAGAGGGTCTGTTTCAGCTTCATTGACTGGAATAGTTCGGTATTGACCATCCCAAATAATCGTTGCTGCATAAACTTCAAATGTAACTTCGCTACCGTCGCCTAATGTTCCGCGATCAACCCCTGTCCAACTTAAATCTAGGGCAGTGATGATTTCACTGGGTAAGCTCAAATAACCCGTATAGCCTGTATCAATGACAGCATCAATCAGTTTGGTCTGTTTCTTTTCGTTGATAATGACCAGTGGAATTGTTGCTTCGCAACTTTGATTAACTACGCCATGAATCATATTGTTTTTTTTAAGCTCCTCGCACCAAACCGATGGACGGCTCGATGACCAATGCGAACGATCCAAGGTTGAGCATCAGGAATGCGTTTGAATAGGCTACCTGTTGCGGTCAGTATTTCATCGGCAACTTCAAAGGCTCCTGTTTCAATATCAATGGCAACAATTTTGCCATAATTACCCATTTCGACTTGTCGGCGTACCTGAGTTTCATAAATCTCATCGCCACGTCTAGCGAATTCTTCTTTGCTATATCGGGGGTGTCTGAGTGTCATGAGCTTTCTCTCCCTTCATTAACGAAGCCTTTATATATAACATCCAAAGCCCGTTGAGCATAGATTCGTAGTTCTGATTCAACTATGTCATTATTATCCTCCGCAGCACTTGCATCGTGATAAAACTGTCCAGCGTAATCATTTATTTCATTGAGTTCATTAGCTAATGGCTGTAAATAGACAAGTGGATTAGGTAACTCTGCTACCTTAGCGTCTCCTATAATTTTGCCGAAAAGTGTACTTTGTTGTATATAACTGGGAAACCGAAGATGCAAGTATTTTTCAAGTAATGGACGAATAGCTTTAACTACTGTACGTAGTTCTCCACGATAACTTCCTTCTACAAAGTTTTTAACAATTTCGTGGTGTGAATAATAACTAGAAGCACATTCTTTAGCGATGTCAAAGATCGTAAAATCTGAGTAATCGTTACCAATCCTGTGGATTTTCAAAATCATTGGAGGTATGTCTATTTTTGTAAAATCATCACAAAGCTCTTTCAAAAAATATTTATCATGACCAAGTACAATTAACTGAGATGATCTTAAACCAATATCCCTTAAAATCCTCTTAGTTTTATTGCGCCTAGTATGATCAAGACTACAAACAGGATCATCAATTACAACAACTTTATTAGTGAGATTAGGATCAGATTGAAGACGAGCAATGAAAAAAGCAAAAGCTAGTGTTCGTTTATCACCTTCACTTAGCGCATTTGCAAATGATGGTGCAGACTCATCTGTGGAAAGCTTAATATTGTATCCCTTTACCTTTAAACCATAATTTGAGCGAGGAGTACCTGTGCCTCTATAGTCATGATTTAATTCAGCAATTTCAAATAATGCGCCGAAATCTCTTACCAAATTATTTATCTGAGTTTGGTAATTTCCAAGCGTTTGTGTCATCAAATTATCAAGACTGTTACGAGCAGATAATTTTATTATTTCATGCTCCTTTTTCTCTTCTTTTAGAGCATTCAATCTTTCAAATAAGCTACAAACAGTAGGTTCATGACGCACTTTAGTTAAATTTAGTATTTCAATCTCTTTTTCAATATTTTGAACACTTTCTCCAGCCAGCCTGACTTTAAAGTTGTCAATATTAAATATAGGTATACCGATCAATTGATTATAAGTTTTAATTGATAAAATAAAATCATTCCAAAGAGATTGAGACCTTTCTTGATCTATTTCATTAATAACTAACTCAAGCGGATTTTGGATCTTCTTATTCGCCAAGCCATGCAATATGTTACGGATTTCCTCAAAACCACTGAATAAATCACTATTATTTAATTCATATTTACATGGTGGAAAAGATACGTGATTCATCCATTCATCAATTACTGATTGATTCTTTTCAACAGTTGATATGAGAGTATCAATGATTCCATCAGATAATCTTCTATCAATAGTTTCTGGAAGTTTGCAAACTTTCTCTTTAAGGTCTCTATAACCTTGATTGAAGTGGGTTTTGTATGCTTTTATGAGATTGTTACTAACTATAGATTGCCCACAATATAAACATTCATCTCTATTTTCAAAAGATTGTCCTTGACTTAACCAATTTTCAAAATCTCCATTGGAGTACTTACTGATATGAGACTGCACAGTATTTTCAGCATCTTTCTCAATATCTTCAAGTGTTGTAGTAAGAATCGCAAAAAATGCTTCTAAGTTAAGTTTCGGCTCTGTAAGTAGTTGTGGAATTGCCTTTTTTTGGAGAGATTCATTATTCTTAGCTGCCGTGAGTCTTGTTTTTAGTGACTCTATTTTTGTCTCTACATCTTGATCAGGCGATAATTTAGCAAAATCTCTTAGATTTAGATCTTTTCTATAAGGTGTTAGAGAGGATTCAATGCTGCTAATTTCTCTGGTCTTATCAGATATTTTTTGTGTTTCACTATCTACTTGTTGTTTTAGTAAAACAGCATCTTCTCCAAGAGAAAATTCTAGCAATCCTTGTCTATGACTTGCCTCAATCACAGTGCCAGAATATACGTTTTTATCAACAAACTCAGTGTCAAAAACTAAAATATCAGAATACGAATGAGACCATTCACTACCATTGAAAGTAGGAGTTATATTAGAAGTCCCATTGTTAAATAAGAACTTTATTTCTGGTGCTTGATCGCTATAGACTGCTTGACGAAGAGTTATAGATTCAGCATCATTCTTGGAACAAGAACGTAAAATACTGGCTAATGTTGATTTACCGCGACCATTGTCTGCATAAATTAAGTTAACTTTGTCAAATAAGGGAGAAGTACAACTAGCATCGTTAAACAACCCTAAATTTTTGATGTGTATGATTTTTTTAAGCATTTTTGTTGTAGTCAGAAATTTTCTAGTACGAGATTCTTCAAAATCCCGTCAATTATATCATGTCAAACTTGCCGCAAAATTAATCACGCTATCCAATTTGACTTAATGTTTCTAGATTAACTTCTAGCTTCTAGCCTAGCTATAACGCATGATGTGTGTGGTCAGCGATCGCATTATCGACACCGTACCTCAAAGCGATCGTTGTTCTCTCCACCATGCAAAAACATAGGAATATTCCGACAATGGAAACTTTTGTGAGTCAGTTAGCACATAATCATCAACCGCAAGCAAAAGATGTCGTTCTTGGGAAGTAGCCATTTTGAAAACTTTGACTGCGTAACCAAAGCGCAATCACAAGACCCGTATTTTCATCCACCAAAAACCGCACCTAAGCAATCTCCGCCAAAGGCATAAAACTTGCACTCTCCAACGCACGAGACGCAAACAGCAAACAAGCCCTAATATCCGCCTCAACCAAACCTTCATACTCTTCCAAAATCTCTGTCACCGTTGCACCATGAGCCAGCAGATTTAGAATGTACTCAACAGATAACCGCGTCCCTCTAATGACAGGCTTTCCCACCATCACTCTAGGACTAGCAGAGATCCGATTTAACAAATTTTGTTCTTTCATATTTTCTAAGGATTTAACTGGATTTATCCCAACCATCATACATAACCATATTTCTCATTACTTTTTGCGAAGTCTCTCAAGAAGTTGAATCCGTTTCTGTTGCCACCAATCATCATTAATCTCGATCGCTTCGCCACTATCCAAACCCTCTAACAGCAAAGTTTCCAGACGCGCTTGAGCAACTCTCTCCGCCTCTTGACGCAGTAACTGCCGAATATATTCACTCGTAGTACTGTAGCCACCTTTAGAAACCTGCTCATCTATAAAAACTTTCATAGAATCAGGAACAGAGATATTTACTGTAGTCATAGCTAGTAGTTATGTATATTTCTGACAATTCAATTATGGCAAATATTGCCAATTTTTGTCAAACAATATGATCAAGGCAACTTTTTCGGACTAGCTTATCTAAACAAATATCTCAAGACAAAACTCTAACCTGCTTCTCAGTAACCACAACTCCCAAGCCCTGATTTATCCTCTAAATTTTAGAACTTAGAAAGTACCATACCATTGACTTAGAAAGCAAACAACGTAGAATAGTACGTACATTTATACTACACTCTCCCAAATAATCACCACAATTTTCCCACACGCTCAAAACCAACTGTTGACCAAAAAAATTATGAACTCCATTTACTCAGATGAATTAGTCACAGCCACCGAGCTAAATCGTCAACCAGGCAGAATCTTAGACAAAGCCCTAGAACATCCCATCACCATTACCCGCAACGATCAATCTTTTGCCCTACTGCGGCGAGAAGATGTAGCTCTATTTGTAAAAACCGCCCAACATAGCCGCGAAATTGTCGAGCTTCTCAATACAGCCTTCCGTTTATTATTAAACCAAAAAATTGGAGCCGAGCATCCCTATGGTTGGCTGGGAGCATTTGACACAGACGAATTGAATGAATTTATTAACGAGGTGATCTCAGCCTATCGCTCAGTTGCATTACAAGAACCAAAAAATTTCGACAAAGCATGGAATGAATTAGAAGCAATTATCCATGAATGGTATGAGAGCGCCTTAGCCATCGCGAATCCAAACCTAGAAGCAGCCTTTACTCAAATCAAGCAATCTTGATATGTCAGAAAACATCACCGAAGAGATCAACGAAAATATCGAACCACCAGAAGTAAAGCTGACAACTCCTGATTCATCTGAAACTTCTAATACGCCCAAGATAGAAACTATCTGGCTAGTAGTAGCTAAAAATCGTCGCGTAAATCGAGACTGGGAAGCCATGATCCAGCGAAATCCTGAAAACGCTAGACGTTGCTACAAAGACCTACAGACAGCACCAATAACGAGACAGCCTGGACGGGTATTTCCGTTAAAAGGCAAAAAATATAGAGGCGTATGGGAATATGAAGTGACTGG